>DAVZIV010000036.1:0-8931 GCA_052273125.1 Candidatus Merdousia sp.
TCGAGGCGCGGGTGCGGCCACGCGGCGCAGACAATCGCGAGCTTTGCGTCGTCTTCCGCCATATCGGCGAACATTTTCGGGAAGCGCAAATCGTAGCAGACGGCAAGCCCTATCTTGCCGAATTTGGTGTCGGCAATTTTTATCCCCGAGCCGCGCGCGGTGTGTTTGTCTTCATTGAAAGGCGAAAAGAGATGGATTTTGTCGTACGCGGCGGAAACGTTGCCGCAGCCGTCGAAGAGCCAACACCTGTTGTAGGGAATTGTGTTTCCCGCTTCGAGGTGCGGGGCGGAGGCGCATATCCACAACCCGTTTTTTCCGGCGGCGCGGGAGAGGCGCTTGCGTATTTCGTCGGGGCGGTTTATGCAGAATTGGAGATTCTTTTTGTAGAAGAAGCCGCAGGCGAACATTTCGGGCAGAACAAGCATATCGGCTCCCGCCGCCTTTGCGCGGGCGGCGAACTCTTCGGCGCGCCTTAAATTTGCGTCGAAATCGGCTTGGATAACTTCCATCTGTCCGAGCGCAATTTTCATATTTTTTTATAGAAATCTGATTTTATTTATTTCGGCGCATTCCTCCACCGCCGAAATTTTTTCGAGGATTTTCCTCTGCGAAAACGAAAGCATCTGCCGAACCTGCGCGTTTATTGCCGTGACGAAGAGCGTTCCGCCCTTTACGCACTGCGGGGCGCATTTCGACGCGAGCGCCGCTCCGACGCATTCGCCCCAGCGCGCGGACACGGCGTCGAGGGCGGAGGTCTTGGCACACTTCTGGGCAATGCTCTTTAAAACTTCGTCGGCAAAGGCGGCGGCGGGCATCGGCACGCCGCGCGAGCGCCGCGGCTTCGAGAACGTCGGCACATAGGGCACTTCGCGGAAGTCGCTTAAAATTCTGCTATTTTGAGCCAGCGGCATTTTTTGCGTTCCTTTTTGATTTTGCGGCGGCGCGTTTTGCAAGCGTCTTTTGCAGGAAATAGACGACATTTATTGCTATGCTGTGAAAAATTTTTCCCGAAGATACGAGGGCGTCGAGCTTTTCGACGTCCACAAGCCTTGTCTGGATTTCCTCGTTCTCGTCCCAGTTGACGCCCGAAACTTTTTTGCAGTTTTCAAGCAGGACAACGTATGCGGTGTTGTTCTGTATTGCGGGGTTGGGGCTGTACGCGGCAAGCACGCGCGCCCTGCCGCCCGCGTAGCCCGTCTCTTCGAGCAGCTCGCGCCGCGCCGCAACAACGGGGTCTTCGCCGCGCTCGACAATTCCCCCCGAAAATTCCCACGATGTCCGCTCAACGCCGAACCTGAATTGGTTGACGAGTATTGCCTTGAGTTTGCCGTCGTCGTTTACCAGCGCCGCGCACTGAACCCAGTCGGCTGAGTCGTTTACGTAGAACTCCGCCTCGCGCCCGTCGGGGTGGCGGAACGTTCTGCCCAAGACCTTGAAGACTTTGCAGTCGGCAACGGTGCGCGTTTTTTTAAGCTGCCAAGTTTTGGGAATCATTGCTTTTGCGCGTGCGCAGCTGTTGCGGTTATTTTGCCGGAATTTTTATCAGCTGGCCGATTTTGAGCCTCGACGGGTTGGCGTCGGGGTTTGCCTTGATGATGTCTTCCACCGGCACCGAATATTTCTTTGCCAGCTTTTGGAAAGTGTCGCCGCTTTGGATTTTGTGCGTTTTTTCGTCGGAAGACGCCTGCGCGTCTGCGGGGTTGTCGCCGCTTTTGTTTTCGGCTGCGGCTTCCGCCTTGGGCTGCTTTGCCTCGAGAGCCTTGTGCTTTGGGGCTTGCACGGTTGCGAGCTTTGCAATGCTTTCCCTGTCCTTTACAAGTTCGTCCCTGAGCTGGTTTATGTTTGAATTGAGAACGTTTACGGCGCTCTGGGTCTGCCCTGCGAGGCGGTTGACCTTTTCGCCGGCTTCGGTCTTTGCGTTTTCGATATTCGCTTCGAGCGCGTCTATGCGGTCTGTAAGCTTTTTGATTTCAAGCTCAAGCGATGCGTTTTTTTCGATGCGCTCGTTTATGTCCTTCGACGAGTTGCTGATTTTCACCAGCGCCGATGCGCCCGTGCCTGCGGCAATCAGCGCCAGACCGAAGCCGAGAACCGCCATTACGGGAATGAAAATGGATGTTTTTTGCGTTGTTTGGGATTCGTCTTCCATAGTAATACTTAAATTTATGCAAGCACGCTAAAGCATAGTTTGCCAAAACTCAACATTTTCTTGCCCGATTGCCCCCGTTATTGGGGATTATTTCGCGCCTCCTCCTCCCGCGCAGAGCTTTCGGGACTTCAAAAATTTAATTGCCTTTTGCCCGCCCGTTTTGCATATTGGGCGGATACCATATGTTCGGAAACCGCCATTTCGCGGCGGTTTTTTAATATTGTATGCGTGAAAATATCAGATTTTATGAAAATTTTTTTCCAACAGTTGATGCGTTTGAGATATGCGGTTTTGACGGTTTTGTATTCGGGAATAATAGTCGTTTCGTTCTTTGCGGCGCTTATGCTGAGGTTCGACTTCGACTTGGCGGAGGCCGTCGAAATTACCCCTAACCTGTGGCCCACGCTGCTTATGCTGCTTGTTGTAAACCTCGTTTCGATGGTGATTTTCGGGCAGTTCAAAATATTTTTGGGCTGCTTCTACATGCGCGACATGATTGCAATGCTGAGGGCGTTCGTGTTCTCGTACTCCATAGCCTTTGTGCTGATTACGCTGGTTCCAGTTTTCAGCGTTTCGCGCGGCGTTTTGCTGACGAGCTTTGTGCTTTCGGTGGGCGCGTCAATCTCCTTTAGAATAGGCTTCAGGGTCATGCGCGAGCGAATGCTCGACGGCATATATGCAAACGGCGCGCGCACGGAAATCCACGTGGCCGTTTTCGGTGCGGGAAATTTGGGGACGTCGCTGGTCGCCGATCTGCTTTCAAAGCGCCATCTTGGCGTAGTTCCCGTAGTGTTTTTCGACGACGACAGGAACAAAATCGGCACGCGAATTTCGGGCGTTCCCGTAGAGCGTATCCCGGTGTCCTTCGACGAAGTGCGCAAGCGTTTCGGCTTCGACCGCGCCATAATTGCAACTACGAAATTTTCGGCGCACAAGCTCACCGACATCACTTTGGGTCTGAAGAAAATCGGCATAGAACCCATGATTCAGCCCTCGTATTTCGACTTGGCTTCGGGGCGCACAAAGCTCGCCCCCGTGCGCAAAGTCAACATTCTCGACGTATTGGGGCGCCCCCAGAACGATATGCACGACGAATTTGTGGAGAAGAGCCTCTCCGGAAAAGTCGTTATGGTCACCGGCGCGGGCGGCTCGATAGGCAGCGAATTGTGCCGCCAGATTGCAATGTGCAAGGCATCTACTCTGATTTTGGTTGAACAGTGCGAAGTGCAGCTTTTCAAAATCCAGCAGGACTTGGTCTCGCGCAAATTCGGCGTGGCGATAAGAACATGCGTTGCCGACGTCTGCGACAGGGCGCGAATGGAGCACATAATTTCGCAGGGCAAGCCCGACGTCATTTTCCACGCCGCCGCACACAAGCACGTTCCGATGATGGAGTCGCAGCCTGGGGAGGCGCTGAAAAACAATGTCTTCGGCACATGGAACGTCGCCGATTTGGCGTTCAAATACGGCATAGAAAAATTCCTGCTCATTTCGACGGACAAGGCAGTCAACCCCACAAACGTAATGGGCGCAACAAAGCGCTTTGCCGAGCTCGTGGTGCAGTCCATGCAGGCGCGCGCTGGCAACAAGACAAAGTTTGTGGCGGTGCGCTTCGGCAACGTGCTCGGCTCTTCGGGTTCGGTGATTCTCACGTTCCAAAGCCAGATTGACGCAGGCGGGCCCCTGACGCTCACCCACCCCGACGTGACCCGCTACTTTATGACGATTCCCGAGGCGGTCTGCTTGGTGCTCAAATGCGGCACGTACGCAAAGGGCGGCGAAATTTTGGTTTTGGATATGGGCGAGCCCGTGAGGATAATGGACTTGGCGCGCAAAATGATTGTCCTCAACGGCTACCAGCCCGATGTCGATATAAAGATAGACGTCATAGGCCTGCGCCCAGGCGAAAAACTCTACGAGGAGCTTCAGAACAAGGACGAGCGCCTTGTGCGCACCGACCTCGAGCGGGTCTTCTGCTTCTCCTGTACGCCCGAAAACTACGAAGACGTCTTTTCAAAAGTTTCGCAGATAAGGGGAATTGCCGACACCGAAGACGTCAACGAACTCAAGCGCTTCTTGGGTTCGGTAGTCCCCGAATACAAAATACAATATTACGATTAGAACATAGTGCGTGTCTTTGCGGTATTGTGGTTTCTGATTGCCGCCGCGTGCGCGTCTGCGGCGGTTTCGCCCCGCCGTGCAAAGCTCGATATGCGCGGCGCGCAGGCGGTGGAGGTTGAATTTCCGCCGAATGCGTCAAAACACGAGCGCTACGCCGCGGGGCTTTTGCGCGGCGAGCTTTGCAAAATGGCGGAGCTTTCGGCGTTCGGGCGTTCCGAAGACGGAATATCGAACGCGCGGAAGCGGCAACCCGCGCACTTCGGGAAATCGCGGCCGTTTGTAAAAAAAACTTCGCCCAAAATTTTCAGAATTACTCTTGAAAATACGCGCGCCATAGACGCCGAAGCCGATTTTGCCGACATCTTGGGCGAATGCAATTTTGAAACGCAAATCGGCGCGTGCGGCGTGAAATTGAAATACCCCGCGCATTGGAAGGCTGCGCAGGCTGTCGGCTTGTTCTTGCGCAAGTATTGCCGCGCGGAGTATTTTTCGCCCGCGGAATTCGACGCCGACTATTCGCTCTCAAGCCTCGTTTTCTCCCGAGGCTCGCGCTGCTATTCGCCGCCGTTTTTTAGCGCGGTGTTTTCGGACGCCGCGTATTCGCGCCGCTGGCGCTCGCTCAACGGCATAGATATAGCCTCGCCGTACACGGCGTTTTCGCACAATTTGGGCAGAATATTCACGCCCGAAATTTTGGAAAAATATCCGCAGTGCGCGCCGCTGGACAAGTTCGGGCGCAGGCTTTCCGACAGCCAGTTCAACCTTTCAAACTACATCGCCGCCGAAGTTGCCGCCGCCGCCGCAAAACGCGCGTTTTCAAAGGGGGCGAAAATGTTTTCCGTCGGCATTGACGACACCCCGAATTTCGACTGGCGCGACGAACATTCGGGGCTTAAGCGCGGCTACTTCAGGGACTATCCCGACTGGTCGAACCTCGTTTTCGATTTCGCAAACCGCGCGGCGCAAAAGACTTCAAAAACATATCCGCACGGGATTGTCGGGGCGCTGGCGTACCTCGTTTGCGAAAATCCGCCCGACTTCAAATTGCATAAAAACGTAGTTCCGTATTTTACCACCGACCGTGCCAACTACGCCGCAGCCGACTACGCCGAAGCGGATTTTAAGATGCTTGAAAAATGGGGAAAATGCTCTTTTGCAACGTTCGGCATTTACGACTATCTCTACGGTTTCCCGTACCTCTTTCCGCGCGAAATTTCCCGCTATGCGGCGGAGGGAATATCAAAGGCGCATGCAAGCCGCGCGCGCCTCTACTACGCCGAAACACTTTCAAACTGGGGCTTCGACGCGTTCAAAATGCATGTTGTAGCGCGTGTTCTGGAAAACCCGAACGCCGATTTCAACGCGGTGAAGGCTGATTTTTTTGCGCGCTACTACAAGGCGTCGGCGGGGCATATGCTCGAATTTTTCGATACTGCAGAGTCCGTCTGGGTTAACCGCAAAACGCCGCCGCAGTGGCTTGCTTTTTTCAAGGCGGAAAACGCCATTGAGCTTTTCGACGCCGCCGCGCTTTCGAAAATGGACGCCGCTTTGCGCCGCGCCGAGACTGCCGCCGCGGGGGATTCTGCAGTATCCGCCCGCGTTGCGCAGACCCGCGACTCATTTTCAATTACGCTTTCCGCGCACGCGCTCTTTTGCGCAAAAATGTGTCTTTGGCGCGCCGCGGCAGACGGCGGTGTTTCGGAAATTTCGCGCGCTCTTGAATATTATCTGAACTTGCGCGGCGCATTTTTTGAAAATCTCGACGCGTTTTCGGCAAAATATCCCTATGCAAAGGGCTACGATATTTATCGGCAGGAGCGCTATGCGCCGCTTGATTCGGCGCTGCTTGCGCTCGAGCGTCTCGGCGGCGGAAATTTTTCGGACAAATTGTGCGCGAAGTACGTCGGTGAAAAGGAGTTTGAAAAATCGGCTAAAATGGCGCGCAGAATTGCCTGTTCGGGCGGCGCATTTTTTAGCTGGGGCGTTTTCGATTGGCGTTCTTGGGAAGATATATTTTCAAAAATGAGCCGCGATTTCGACGGTGTGCGCGTAGCCGCCGCGCCCGACGGTTCAAAACTCTCGTTTGAAAACTGCCAGCTTTCGGGAATTTCCAAGAGTTTTGACTTTCCGCAAAACGCCTGCGCCGAGTTTTCGGCCAGAGTTTCAAACAGGGCGTCGGCGGGAACTCTCTGCTATGCAAGCCTGCTGTTTTTAGACGACAACAATTTTGTAGTTGGGCGCAAAAACCTGATTTTTCCCTCTGCCGACAATATTGACTTTGTTCTGTCGGGGGGCGGGTATCCCAATGCAAAGAGGGTGGTAATTTCGCTTTTTGCAACCCGCCAGAAAAAAGGGGAAGTCTTTTGCGTAGAGAATGTTGAGTTAAAACTCTATCGCTAAAAATAGCGGGTGTTTTTCGCCCCGAAATCCGTACTAAATGCGCCAAATTATCCAATGTCTTGCCGCCGAGGCGCGCATTAATTAGGCTGCGACAAAATTGTAGTTTGATTTTGCGCTGCGACAAAATTGTGGTTTGCTTGTTTGTGTCTAAAATGCGGCGCATTTTTATAACTTGTTGGTGCGCAACTTGTATTGTTTGTTAGAAATTTTGGCACGTGTTCTGCTTGATAGATTTTCGCTAACCAATAAAAGTTATGAAACTCATAATAGCATATATCAAACCCGAACAATTAGGCGAGGTCAAAAAGGAACTGTTTAAGAACCAGATTTACAGGATTTCCGCCACTAACGCACTCGGTTGTGGCCGTCAGCGCGGTTATAGCGAGAATTATCGAGGCAACGAGATAGAGGTAAATCTTCTTAAAAAGTTGCGCCTTGAAATCGCCGTCAACGACGAGTTCGTAGACATCACGGTGGATTCCATTATGAAGGGCGCCAAAACCGACCACATCGGCGACGGCAAAATATTTATCCTCAACATAGAAGAGTGCATAAGAGTTCGCACCAACGAGCGCGGCTCGGTTGCAATCGGCTAATTCGGCAAGGATATACTCAAAATGAAAAAGACACTTTTAACACTATCCACAATTTCGGCGGGCGCTGCGGCTTTTGCGCAAGACACCGCGGCTGCGGCTGCTCCCGCGGCGGCAAAGGTCAGCGCCGAAATGTTTACAATAAACAACCTCTGGATTTTGCTCGGGGCTATTTTGGTCTTTGCAATGCACCCGGGGTTCGCAATGCTTGAAACGGGTTTGTGCCGCGCCAAGAACAGCGTGAATATTCTGGCAAAGAATATGATAACAGTGTGCATCGGCATACTGACATTCCTGTTCATCGGTTCGCAGATTATGTACCCCGGCGAGAGCTGGATTTTGGGGAAATTCCTCGGCTGCTCCGGCTTTTGGGTTTCCGCTCCTGCGGGCGCTGCGGCTGGCATAGACTACAACGGCGGCAATTACGGCTACTGGACAGACTTCATCTTTCAGGCGATGTTCGCCGCAACGGGCGTAACCATTGTCTCGGGGGCGGTTGCCGAAAGAATCAAGTTTGGCGCCTATGTAATTTTCGGCGTAATCTACGCAACATTCGGCTACACGATTATCGGTTCGTGGGGCTGGGGCGGCGGCTGGCTCAAGGATTTGGGCTTCTACGACTTGGCGGGTTCCACATTCGTACACTCCGTAGGCGGCTGGGCAGCTTTGGTGGGCGCGATTATGGTCGGCCCGAGAATCGGCAAGTTCGTCAACGGCAGGGCGCACGCAATCCCCGGCAGCAACCTCGGTCTGGCAACGCTTGGCGTGTTCCTTCTGTGGTTCGGTTGGTTCGGATTCAACGGCGCTTCGGTATTCTCCGCCGACCCAGTAATGGTTGCATACGTCTTTGTAACGACTTCCGTCTCGGCTGCGGCTGCGGCAATGTCGGCAATGTTCACCTCTTGGTTCATACAAAAGAAGCCCGACTTGTCAATGATACTCAACGGCTGCTTGGCGGGTTTGGTCGGCATAACGGCCTCGGCTGACTGCGTGTCGGTAGGCAGTTCTTTGGCAATCGGTTTGATTTCGGGCGTGATTGTGGTATTTGCGGTGTACTTCTTCGACAGAATTCGCATAGACGACCCCGTCGGCGCGCTTTCGGTCCACTTGGTCTGCGGCGTCTGGGGTACGCTTGCCACGGGTATCTTCTCTCCCGACCACGCGTTCATTCCGCAACTTGTAGGCGTTCTGGCAGTCGGCGCGGCGGCGGTTGCAATCAGTTTTGTAATCTTCTACGCAATCAAGCGCACGATCGGCTTGAGAGTCTCCCGCGAAGAGGAACTCAAGGGGCTCGACGTATCCGAACACGGTATGGAAGCATACAACGGATTCCAAATTTTCTCTAACGAGTAAACTGCACAACATACACCGACGGACACCCTTTCAACGGGGTGTCCGTTCTTTTGTTTCTGCGACTGAAAAAACGGGCGAATTGCCGCCGCCCGCGCGCGGTGGACGAATGTCCGAATTTATCGCGCGAAAATTGAAAAATTTGCTTGAAAAGCGATAAAAAATGTAATGGACTTAAGTCCTCAATAAAAATACCACTAATATAAATATGAAAAAGTTATTGTTAGCTATATCGATTTGCGCAGCGGCTTTCGCCTACGCGCAGGACAACGGCGCGGCGGCTGCCAATACTGGCGCTGCTGCCACTCAGCAGGCAAT
>DAVZIV010000037.1:0-8707 GCA_052273125.1 Candidatus Merdousia sp.
ATACGCAATGGCGGCGCGGGCGGGTTTTTGTGCCGATTACGCTGGGGCAAAACGTGCTCAAGAGCGAAACCGCGGCTATAAGCGCGCTCTCTCGGGTCTTGGCGGCGCTTGACTTTGTCGGCGGCGCGCCTAAATAGTGCGCGCAAAAAGCCTGTTTTTTAGGGGCGCAAAGAGTCAGAGCAGCGGGAGGCGTTTTCTTTGAACAAATGTGCCCGACGGGGTGTCTTTACAGGCGTGAAGAATCCCAGAAAAATATGCGCGGGAGTGTTTGCGGCGCTGTCGCTGTTTTTCGCGCTCGTGGCGGTGCACAACAGGTTTTATGCCTGTTGCCGCGACGGCGCGGGCGGGGGTCTTCAAAAAGCGCCGTTCGACGAATCTCTTGAAATCCGCGCCAGAGAGGCGGACAAGCTTGTATTTGTGGCAATCGGCGCGCATTCGCTTTCGGAAAAGACAAAAAAAATACTCGCAAAAAACTACATTTTCACCGAGCTTGACCCAAAGCTCAACCCCGCGGATTTCGAGGTTTTCAACCACTTTTTTACAGTGTCTTCGTACGCCAAAAAACCGCTTGAATGCGCGGTACTGACGCCCAAGCTCAACCCCGTGTACCTCTCGGCAAAAATCGACGGCGAGCGCCTAAACAAAATACTGCCCGCAGCCGCCAACGCGTATGCAAAAAACAGGGAGCTTTTGCGCGAATCCGCCGAAAATTTCGGCGCGGCGCTCCCGCACTCGCGCGCGCTTTCGTTCCTCAGGGACGACGGAAACTTCTCGTTTAGTTTTGCGCGCAGCTTGGACAATGTTCCGACCGCCTATTTGAGTGAAAACGCACGTCTTGCCTTCGCCCGCTACAGGACAATGCGCGGTTTCTATTTCTCGAACGCGGCCGCGCGCGCTTTCGAGGCGCTCAAAACCCGCTACGACCGCGAAAAATCCCCGCGTAAAAAAATGCTGCTTGCCAGAGCCATCGCCTCGGCGGCGTTTGCCGCGGACGCGCGGGCGCTCTCGCCCGCGGACGAACAGGCCCGGTTTGTACTCGGCAACCGCTTTGACGGCGTTTACGAAAACGCGCTCGCGCTTTCGCTATCTTCGCGCGCGGCGCTGCTTTTCGGCAAGGACGAATACGCGCAAAGGGCGGCGCAAATAGCCCGCGAAATAATGGCGGCGGCCTCGGGACAAAAGCCGTTTCCGTCGGTTTTGCGCGAATGCGCGAACTCCGTCGCCGACGCCTACGACATTGCCGCCGCGGCGAACGCCCTCTGCGACTACTCCGCAGCCAGCGGCGACAAGTCCGCTCTCTCCGCCGCGGCGAAACTTTTGGCGCAGCTCGACGCCCTCTATTCCTCCAACTCAATGCTGGCGCTGAACTCGGCGCGCTCGCCCTCGGCTGCCTTTGCAAGGCTTTCGATATTCGGCGACGGCGAGCGCCCCTCCTACACGGGCGAAGCTATGCAGGCAGCCGCAAAGCTGAAAATCCTCGGGGCTAACTCGGGGTTCTCGGAAACTCCGCGCTGGGAAAGCCCCCGACGCGGCGCGTTCGCGCGGAACTTCAGCGACAACGGCGCGTCGGTAAAGCTCGCCGCCGAAGGGCTCGTTTTTGCCGACTTCCCCGTAATCAAAAAACCGCACCAATAGTGTAATTTATCCGCCGCGCCAAGAGTGTTTTAGTTTTCAATCCGGCGGAAATCTCGCGGCAAATTTTACCCGAAAAAGGGACGTAAAATATTTTAAGCGCCAAAAAAGGAGGGGAGCTGCGGATTGCTCCGCAACCCCCCGATGAACCAGCTAAATCCCGAAATTATTTTCTGCGCACCCCTCCTGCGCACGCAACGTCTTCGCTGTACTTTTTCGTAAAACCGTCGGGGCGGCGGCACATTTCGCATTCGCGCGCGCAGACCACCAAGTGCGACAGATACGCACTCAAGTTGCCGTTAAAATACGCGTCGGCGTTTTTCTGGGCAATTTTTAGAATCTCCTCCGAAAAGGATACCTGTTTTTTGTACACGCGCACTTCCATTTCTTCGGGGTATAATCCACATTGCGCATAATTGTTCAACTAAAATTTTATGATATTTCATTATTTTTACTTATATAATGCCAACGGGTATACTGTGGCGTCATTCTGGCAGGTGCAACGTTTCAAACTGCGGTAGATTCGCGCTTGGCTAAAACGGAGAGGGGCGTTTCGTTTTTGACGAAACGCCCCGAATGCATACTTCAACAACACCAATACAATGCCGTTTCCGGCTCATGTTAAAGCGGAAGTTTTTGCGCTTTGTTTAGGAAATTCGGCAAAAAAATTTTTGCCGTTTAAGCTGCTATGTATTTTCCGATTCCCTATCGGTCGGTTCCGCCGGACGGCGGAAGGTAGAAACTGTTCAAAAGCCAAATTTAAAATATGAAAAAATATCAATACTGCATTGTCTGTGCGCTCGGCGTTTTTGCGCTGTGCGCCTTCGGAAATACTGCCGGCTACGGCGCCGATGTATCGCGCGGCGCGCAGCCGGTTTCAAACTCGAGGCTGTTAAAGGGCAAATACAAGCATATGGAAAATCCGCCCGCCGTTGCCGGCGCGGAGGAATCGGACAATTCGGGCGGCGCGGGCAAAGCTTGTTCGTTCGGGCTTTCCTCCGTCTGCGATATCGTAAATTCGGCAAATTCCGATATGCGCGCCGCCACGGGCGTAGGGTTCTTTTACGACTACTATGCCGTCTATGCGGGCAATGTCCACGGCGGGCTTGCGGGCGGCTCGAACTACACGGGCGAGATGATTTTCGGTTTGGATTTCGACCTTGAAAAGATTGTGCGCACAAAGGGGCTGTCGTTTGTGATTTCGGGCGCGTATGCCTCGGGCGCGAATTTGTCAAACAGAATCGGCAATTTCTTCACCGTTTCGGAATCTTTCGTGAGCGAATCCTCCGCCTTTTACGAGATGTATCTGAGCCAAAAGCTCGAGCTTGCAGACGGCTATGCCCTGAAAATCAATTTGGGCAGAATGTCTATGGCGAGCGCCTTTATGAATCTGCCCGTCTTTGGCTATCTTGTCAGCGGCGGAATGGACAACGTTCCCGAAGCGGTATTCAGCAACAGCCCGTTCACGTCGTCGCCGACGGCTACTTGGGGCGCGAATGTCTCGGTCGATATGCCGCAGAATTTGGAGGCGACGTTCGGCGTCTACCAAGTGCCGCTCGACATAAATTCGCCCAACTACAGCGGCACGAAGTTTTCCATTTCCGCCGACGATGCCTACATGGCGCTTTGCCAGCTTCAATGGTCGCCCGAATTTGCATGCGGCAATGCGGGTTCTCTTTCGGGGATTTATCAAATCGGCGCGTATTATTACGGCGGCTATCCGCAGCAGAAATTCAATGGCGGGGTTCGCCAAAATGCCTACGGTTTTTACGTTCAAGGTCAGCAGCAGATATGGCGCGACAGTGCGAAGTCGGGCAGGAGCATTTCACTCTGGTGTGGTGCGCAATTTGCCCCCGTTGAATCCCTTTGCACAATGCCGTTTATGGCGTATGGCGGTCTGCAATTTCAGGGGATAATTCCCTCTCGTGTACAGGATTCCATCTTGGTGTCGTGGACGGGCGGATGGTTCAGTGGCGACTATGCCGATTCTCTCGGCGCGTCTCGTTCGTGTGAAAATGTAGTCGAGCTTACTTATGTAATTGCGCTTACGAACAACATTTCCATTCAGCCCGACATTCAATACATAATACGCCCCTATGGCAATCCCGACATTGAAGATGCCCTGGTTCTCGCAGGTCAACTCATCATCTCCTTCTAACCCGCTCGGCGGGCTTCGTTTCTGCGGCGGGTGCAGATGCACCACGCCGCCTTTTGGCGCGGCTATTTTGCTCCCGCAAAATACGCGCCGCTTTGTCCCGCTCGGCGGAATGTTTTTCTGTGGCACGCGGATTTTTCGCCCGAAAAATATTCCGCGTTTTGTCAGTGAGTGAAGTTTGTGCAACTACACTTCTTGAAACTCAAGACGCCGCTTTATCAGTGAATATCATAAAGCTTTAATGGGATAGCGGGTTGAGCGAAGCGATACCGCGTAAGGGCAAAGCCTTCGATAGAAACTTATGATAATCCCAAGTAAAGCGGCGGAAAATTTTTGCCTTGTAAAAATCCACCGCGCCGCAAGATAAAATTATTTGGCGGGTTTATAGAGTCGGTAGGAAAGCGGGGCGACGGATTGTCCTTCGTAAGTAAACGGCTTGTCGGAATAATTGGTGACGGTTTTGCTTCCGTCGGAATAGACCGTCAGGAATACGTCGGGAGCAATGGCGTCGTGGAAATCCATAAACTCAAGCTGCAGGTATTTGAGTTTTTGGTATTCGTCGTATGCCTCTTTTACGTCGGGGAAGTTGGCGTCGTCGCGCAGATTCCAGTAGTATGTCAGGCGCCCGCCGAATTCCACAAATTTCAGGTGGCGCGTTTTCGGCGTGAACGAATTTGTGGGCCCCCACCCTTTTGCGGGGCGCGTGCGGCAGTTGTAGTCTATGGTCGATGCGAACGGATTGCTCATTATGATTCCGTGGTAGGCAAGCTGCCAGATTGGAACCATACGCGTAAGAATCGGGTTGTCCCTGCCCAAATATGTCGGGTAGGCGCTGACATAGAGGGCGTAGTCGAGCGTGTTTGCGGTTTGGTCGCAGGAGGATTCGGAAGTCCAGCCGCCGAAGAACGCGTCGGAAAGAAGCCCGACTTGGTTCATATAAAATGCGGTGTCGTTCTTGGTGCAAAAATGGCTCAAATCGAAGCACGGATACGGCATTATTGCGCTTGTTACGTCTATGTGCAGCGGCCCGTTGAAGCCAAGCTGCTGCATATTTGTGTAGTTTTTGAGAACCTGTTTGTAGTAGACTTGCTGCCAGCACGGGTTGTACGCCTCGCCGCCCATTCCGTCGTAGTGGCGGTATTTGCCGTCGATGGTAAGAGCGAGGTCGTTTTTGTCGAACGCGGGAGAGACCGTGTAGTTTTCGGTGTGTAAAATGTGCGGCGAAATCTGGAAGCCGAGCTCGCGCCCGAGCGCCGTCAATTCCCTGCATTTTGCGTTGCCGCCAAGTTCGGGCTCGGCTACGCCGTATATTGGCGAACGCCCGTTCGAGCGCCAATTCCAATTTGTCAAAATGATGTCCGCTTTTTCAATCCCGAGCGCCTTGAGTTTTTTTAGAACCTCTTTCATATTGTCGAAGTCGCGAAACTTTTGAATGTTGGGGGCGTCTACGTCTTTCCAATGGAAGCCGCGGTTTAAGCCCGTTTCGCCCTGACGCATAAACGACGCCATCATAAATTTCATAAAAATTGCCTCGGACGAATATTTCAGGCGCGGATTGCCCGCAATGCGTTCGCGCAGCGGGCGGACTTCGCCGCGCCCGAGCTGGTACTTGCGGTATGCCATGCCCATCGAAGAGTAGTTGGCATCGGCGCCCTTGAAGCGCACAAAGTCTACTACGATGTCTTGATACGGCGGCATTCCGATTGCGGCGATGTCGAAGCGCGGGTAGATTTTGTAGACGCCGTCTTTGACCTCTACGCGCATTGAAAATTCGTACTTGAGGTTTTTTATTATCGCCGCGAAAGCCTCGTCTGCCTTTTTCACGCCGAACATCTGCATAGGGTTGCGCGGCTCGTCAATGAGTCCGTTGTCGCGGGTAAATTCGCCGAGCCTGCCGTCGGAGAGAACCCAGTAGCCGACGTCGCCCTTTTTGGCGACGGCGTCGGGAGAGAGAATGTCTATATATTTTACCCTATCCCATTTCCAGCGCGAAAACTTGCCGAACGGCACGCGCAGGCGGAACGTGTTTTCGCCTACGTTTTCAAGGGAAACGGTCTCTTTTGAAACCTTACCGTCGAGCCATGTTATGGACAATTCGGCTGTATCGGTAAATGCCGAAACCGTCAGCGCCGAAACAAGGAATGCAATGGATAATTTCAATGTGCGCAGCATACTGTTTTTTTTTCTCCTGTTTTGGTTGATGTGAAGCGTGAAGCGGTAAACTTGCACATACGGTAACGCCCGAAATTTTTTATTCAAGATTTTTTTCACTGCGCCTGAAATTTTCGGGGCGCAAAAACGAAAAGGGCGGCGCTGGTAAAACAAAAAAAGACCCGAAAGCCGCCTGCGGATTCGGGTCTTGTAGTCGAAAAAATCGATGCGCGTTAACCGCGGAAATTGCGCGGGCGGATTTTCTTTGAGGGTTTCTTGGGCGCAATCAGAATGTAGGAAACGGGCGCAACGGTTTTGCCCTCGAAGACAAACGGGGTGTCGTTGTAGTTGCAGACGGTGCGTTCTCCGTTTTCGTATTCCGTCAGATAAACGCCGTCGGCAACCTTGGAGTGCGAGCGCATAAACTCGAATTGCAAGTGGCGCACGGGCTTGAATTCGTCGAATGCCTTTTTGATGTAGGGAACGTCGCGGAAGGCGCTGGTGTAGAAAATCGGGCGTCCGCCGAATTCAACAAGCTTGAGCGACTTCCTCGGGTCGGTAATGCCGTCGCCGACCATAAAACGCAGGTCGGCGCTGCTGACGTTTTTGTAGAGCGGGTTGCCGCGCGTATGGTTTTGCAGGTAGCGGTCGGGCGTGCTCAAAATAATTCCGTGGTAGACGATTTCCCACAGGGGCACTATTTCCGAAACCATTTTGTTGGGGCGGCGCGCCTGTGCAGCCATTGAGGTTGTGATGTAGTTGCAATAGTCGAGCTGTCCCGCCATGTGGTCTACGCCGCATTCGGAGGAAAACCCGCCGAAGATTTCGCAGCTGTATTTTGCAATTTCAACCTGAACGTCCGCCATATCCTTGCGCGTTGCGGGGTGGTTTTTGTCGCAGCAGAAATTGGGGCGGACAGCCGAGAAAACGTCAATGTAGTGCGAGCCGTTGAAGCCCATTTCGCGAACCTGTTTGAGCTGGTCGCGCAGACACATCTGCCAAATGCGCTTTGTACAGAGGCAGTACGCCCTGCCGCCGCACCATACGCCGCCGCGCTGCATAGAGCCGTCGGGGTTTTTGCAAACGATGTCGGGACTCCAGATGTCGGCAACCTGATAGCAGTCGGTACTGTTGGTGTGCGCGGCGACTTGGTAGCCCATATCGTAGATTGCCTTTGTGTATTTCTTGAGAGCCTCTTCGCCGCCGAGCTCCTTGTTGATGGGGAAAAGCTGCGGGAAACGGCCGTCGTAGCCGCCCGACTGCCAACCCGCCGAGCATATTGCAATCTTGTCTACGCCCGCGTCTTTTATGGCCTTGGCAAATTCAACGGTTTTGTCGAAGGGCATAACCACCTTCATCGGCGGTTCGTTTTCGGGCGTCTGGGTTTCGTCCTTGACCTTGTCGGCGGTTTTGGCGGCGTGGAACTGGATTCTAACGGGAATTGAAAGCGCCATATCCTCGAGCCATTTGCGGGTTTTCATGCGCTCCTTGATGGGCTTGACGAATCCAGATTCAAGGCGCATTTTGCGGAAAAGCCTGCCGATTGCAGAGTAGTCGCTTTCGGCGGCGTCCACTTTATAATAGTCTATAACGATGTCTTCGTAGGGGGCAAAACCCATTGTAGGAGGCGTGAAGACGGGCATTATGCTGTACTCGCCGTCCTTTGCCTGCACGCGCATGCTGTATTCAAAGCGCAGCCCCTTGACGAAGCCCATATACGTGCCCTTGGGCGACTGCATTGCGTAAATGGGTATCACCACGCGGGAGTCCGAATACATTCCGTTTTGCTGCGTGAAGCGGCCCATTTCGCCGCGCCCGAAAATCCAAAACCCCTTGTCGCCCGTTTTGGCGCTCATAAATTCGGGAATGATTCTCACCTCTTTTGCCGTTGCGGGAATGTCTGCCTTTGGCATTGTAAAGCGCAGCGAGCCGTCGGCGTTGCGCGAGAGTTCCGCCGTCTTTTCCGACACCTTTCCGTCGGCGCCGGCTATTTCTATTTTCGCCGTCTCGGCAAACGCCGAAAGCGAAAGCGACAAAACCGCCGCCAAGACTATTCGTTTCATCATTTTTTTCATATTTTATTATTTTCTATTTTATATGGTTGCTATCTACTTAAATTAAACATTCGAGCCAAATCCGCCGAGGACAATTCGCGCACCGCGGGCTTCCCGTCGGGCGAAGACGCGTACGACGGGCACGCGAGCAAATCGCCCAAAAGCGCGCAGGCGTTGGCTTCAGTGCAGACGAAATTCGCCGCGGTCTCCCGCGCGGAAACGGCGCGGGCAAACGCCTCGTGGGAGAGGGTTTTGGCGCGGGTAGTGCCGTCGCGGGCGGCTGCAACGAAATCTGCGGCAAAACTTTCCACCCGCGAAAAATCCAGCCAAGACGGAACGGCCAAAACCCTGTAGACGTTTCCGCCGAAATGTTCTATGGCAAAGCCGCAGGCGGCAAAAGATTTCAAATTCGCCTCGAGCGCCTCGGCGTCCGCCCTGTCGAGAGTAAGCGACACGGGTATAAGCAGCATTTGGCTTTGCACCGCCGCGCCGCCCAAACCGTCGATTACGCGCGTGTACGCAATTCTGCGCAGCGCCGCCGAAACGTTGACAATTTCCACGCCCGAGCGGGTCTCGAACATTGCGTATTTTTTCATCGCGCAGCCTATGTAGCGCCAGCCGTCGGGCGCGGCGGCTCTGCGCGACGGCGCGTTGCCTGCGGCTTCTGACGGCAATTCGGGCGCCGCACACACGGCGTTTTCCTCTGCGGAATTTT
>DAVZIV010000038.1:0-8702 GCA_052273125.1 Candidatus Merdousia sp.
AGGGCAACGAAAGTTGCCCTTCTTCTTGAAATAAAACCACTCCACACAAAAGATTTCGCGCCCTCGTAGCTTTTTTTAGAGGGAGAGGGAATACCGCTCCTGCGCAAACTTCCGCAAATTGGTGACGGATTTCTTCATTTCCATCTCCTCCAAAAACGCCATAATATCGCCGAAAGAGGGCACTTTGGGCTGCGGGAGCTGCGTTTCAAACGAAGTGTCGAACCGTATGAGCTCCAAATTCCTGCGCAGGAGAGCCTCGCCGTCCTTTATGAGGGGGCGGAATTTTTCGGGTTTCAGCCAGTCGTAGCGCTTGATGATGGTCTCCAAGTCGCCGAAATCCTTGAGCCACTTGGCGGCAGTTTTAGGCCCGACGCCTGAAATACCCTCGATGTTGTCGGCAGAGTCGCCGATTAGGGAGAGATAGTCGGGAATCTGCGCGGGAGAAACGCCGAATTTGCCCTTTATGCCTATGCTGTCAAGAAGCGTCCACTCCTTGTTCTTCGGAGTCGGCGGAAGCATCTGGCGGATATTCAAGCCCACAAGCTGGGCAAAATCCTTGTCGGCACTGGCAATGAAAACGGTGTTGCCCAAATCCCTTTCTCGAACGGCTACGGAAGCCAAAAGGTCATCCGCCTCAATCCCCTCGCTTTCGGTCGGGTAGAAACCGAAAATCCCGCAAAGACGCTTCATCGCGGGAATCTGTTTGCGGAAATTTTCGGGAGCTTGGATTCTGTTTGCCTTGTATTGCGGATGGATTTTCAAATGGCGCTGAGAGCCGCCCTTGTCGAAAAACACGGCAACGGCGTCGGGTTTTGCCTCGGCGGAAAGCTTCAGCAGACTCGCGAAAAACGCATGCAGCGCACCCGTCGGGAACCCGTCGGCGCGCGACAAGTCGGGCATCGCATAAAAGCAGCGAAAGCCCAAGTTATAACCGTCTATAAGCAACACATTCATTTTCCTGCCGCCGATTAGACTACCTTTTGCGGCGTCTGGCAACAATTTTTTGACGCGACCCGAAACGCCCAAAAATACGGACAAAACCGCCGCCTTCGAAAAAATTTTGCATACGGGCGGCAAAAAAAAGAGAGTCGGCGAGCGTTTTGGGTTGAATAATTTTGAATGAAAGACAATCATCCGCACCAATTATGCAAGAAGAAAAATCTCGAAAAATGCTAAGCGGCAACGAGGCAATCGCACTGGCTGCGCGCCATTGCGGTGTTGCCTTGGGGGTCGGATACCCCGGAACGCCGTCAACGGAAATTCTGGAAAACTTCTCCAAACTCGGCGGAACGGCGGAATGGGCGCCGAACGAAAAAGTCGCCGCCGAAGAGGCTCTGGGCGTGGCGTTTGCCGAAAGCAACGCGCTTACGACAATGAAACACGTAGGCTTCAACGTTTCGCAGGACCTGTTTTTCACTGCATCGTACAGCGGCGTGCAGGGCGGATTTGTTGCCGTAGTGGCGGACGACCCCGGAATGGCGTCGAGCCAGAACGAGCAGGACACGCGCTCGATAGCCTTTTGCGGCGGAATCCCCGTTCTCGAACCCGCCTCGTCGCAGGACGCCTACGACTTCACAAAACTGGCGTTTGAAATTTCGCGCAAATGGGGCATTCCAGTGGTAATCCGCACGACAACGCGCGTGGCGCACACGACATCGATTGTGTCCTTTGAAGACAAAACCGCGCCGCTTCCCAATGCCGCATTCAACAAAGACATTCCCCACAGGGTGATGGTGCCCGCACACGCAAAGCCCTCGCACAGAGTTTTGCGCCAAAAGCTCGAGGAAATCCGCCAGTGGAACGAAAAGTCCGGACCGAACAAGGTCGAAATGCGTTCGGGAGAACTGGGCATAATCGCAAGCGGCGTGGCGTACCAGTACGCGCGCGAAGCCGCCCCCGAAGCCTCGACATTCAAGGTCGGGCTTTCCCCGCTGCCTATTGAAAGCCTCGTTGAATTTTCAAGGAAATTCAAGCGCTGCATAGTGGTGGAAGAGGGCGATCCGTACATGACTACACAGCTGCTCGCCGCGGGCGCAAACATCGAGCCCAGAGCGCAGGAATGGCGTTTCGGCGAACTCAACGTAGACCGCGTCAAGGCGCAGATAGACGGCAATACAGACTTCCGCATGCCCGTCAGAAAAGGCAAACCGCCGATGCTCTGCCCCGGCTGCCCGCACATCTTCAGCTTCAAGCCGCTCGTGGAACTCGGCTGCATTGTCGCGGGCGACATCGGCTGCTACACTCTGGCGGCAATGAAACCCATAAGCGGCATGGACATGCAAATTTGCATGGGCGCGTCAATCGGTATGGGATTGGGGCTTCGCAAAGTCCTGCCCGAAGAACAGGCGCGCAAAGTCGTGAGCGTAATCGGCGACAGCACGTTTATGCACAGCGGCCTCACGGGGCTTGCGCAGGCGGTCTACAACCCGCCCGCAACCGGACACGTAATTGTGGTCCTCGACAACGCAATCACCGCAATGACGGGTCATCAGGAAAACCCCGCCACGGGCAGAAAGCTCGACCACACGGAGACAAAGCGCATAGTAATAGAAGACGTCGCCAAGGCGATGGGCGCGGACAACGTCGCGGTATTCAACCCCGTCAAGGAAGCGGAAAATTTGAAAAACTACATAGCCGAAAAACTGGCGGCAAACGAAATAACCGTAATAGTGGTGCGCCAACCCTGCATATTCGTTGCCGCCGCCGAAGCTAAGAGAAAGGCTGCAAAATAATGAAAGACAAAACCGTTAACGTGAAAGTTGCCGGACTCGGCGGAATGGGCGTGCTCAAGGCGGCGCTAATCCTCGGCGAAATGATGTTTGAAGAGGGATTCGACGTGAAAAAGGCCGAAGTCCACGGAATGTCGCAGCGCGGCGGTTCGGTCGCAAGCGATGTCCGCTTCGGGAGAGAGGTCGTAAGCCCGATAATTCCCGAAAACTCGATAGACTTTCTGCTGTCGCTCGAACCCGAATGGTCCGATGTCTACAAAGACTCGATGGCCGGCGGCGGCGTCGTGATTTCCGCCGACGACATAGACGCGTCGAAACTCCCGAGCAAAAAGGCGCTCAACGTCGCCATGCTTGGCAGACTGAGCAAACACTTCGACATTCCCGCCGAGCGCTGGCTGGAACTGCTGAAAAAATTCTTCCCCGAAAAACTCCACAAGACAAACGAAGAAGCCTTTATGCTGGGCAGAGATTCGTAATTTTATGAAACAGATTTGGAACGACATTCACGGGCAAGTCCACCCGTTCTCGGCGCTGGACTTCCTGCCGAGGGAACAAATGAGGGCGCTGCAAAGCCAGCGCCTGCGCGAAATCGTAGCGCACGCGTACAACAACGTGCCCCTCTTCCGCGACAGAATGAACGCCTCGGGCGTCAAGCCCGAAGGCGTAAAGACCATAGACGACATCTCGCGCCTGCCCTTCATGCAAAAAACCGACTTGCGCGACACCTACCCCGACGGACTTTTCGCGGTCGGAATGCGCGACATCGTCCGCCTGCACGCCTCCAGCGGCACTACGGGCAAGCCGATTGTCGTAGCCTATACGGACGATGACCTGCGCGTGTGGGATTCGTCAATAATAAGGTGCTTTAAAATGTACGGCATCACCAGTTCCGACGTCGTTCAAAACTGCTACGGCTACGGTCTTTTCACGGGCGGCCTCGGCATTCACTCGGGCGCGCAGGCGCTCGGCTGCACGGTGATTCCCGCCTCGGGCGGCAACACGGAGCGCCAGTTGATGCTCATTCGCGACCTCAAGACAACGGTCATCGCCTCTACGCCCAGCTACTTCGTCCACATAATAGAGGCGGGGTTGGCTACGGGAGTGGACTTCAAAAAACTGCCGCTTAGAATAGGCGTATTCGGCGGAGAACCGTCGTCGGAGGCAATGCGCAAATTCATAGCCGAAAACACAAACGTAATTCCCTACGACATCTACGGGCTTTCCGAAATAGTCGGACCTGGGGTCGGCGGCGAATGCCAGTGCAAGGCGGGTATGCACATTTTGGAGGACAACTTCTACCCCGAAATAGTCGACCCCGACACGGGCGAAGTGCTCCCCGACGGCGAAGAGGGCGAACTTGTGCTCTCCACGCTCACAAAGCGCGCAATGCCCATTCTGCGCTACCGCACGCACGACATAACCTCGATTATTCCCGAGCCATGCAAATGCGGCAGAACCATCAGGCGCATTTCGAGAATCTCCAAGCGCAGCGACGATATGCTCATTATCCGCGGCGTAAACGTCTTCCCTTCGCAAATAGAAATAGGAATTATGCGCTGCGGGGAAAGCACGCCAAACTTCAGAATTGTGCGCGAAATGAAGCACGATATGGAGTCTCTGACGGTGGAGGTCGAAATTCAGGACAAATACTACGGCGACAGCATCGAGAAGCTCGAGGCAATCAGAAAAAAGATTCAGGCGTCAATCACCCAAATAGTAAATATCAGAATCGATGTAAAAATAGTAGAACCTAATAAAATCCCGCGTTCGGAGGGAAAAATTAAGAGAGTCTACGACAACAGAAAGGCTTAATATGCGCATAAACCAAATTTCGGTATTTCTTGAGAACACCCCCGGGAGACTCGAAAGCCTCTGCGCGGCGCTCGCCGACGCGGCGGTCAACATAGAGACAATCACAATCATAGAAAACGGCGAATACGGAATTGTGCGCATGATTGTATCCGACGCCGACAAGGCTGCGGACGCGCTCAAAAAGTCCGGTTTCACCCCAAAAAAAGTGGAAGTGCTCGCCGTGGAAGTATCCGACACACCTGGGGCGCTGCTCGAACTGCTCGAAAAGACGCGCAAGGCGGGCGTCAATGTCGAATACATGTACGCGCTGACAAAACCCCACGGCAACAGACCGGTTATGATTATGTCTTTCAAAGACATAGATGCCGCGGAAAAGCTGCTTTCGTAAAATGGCAACAAATACAGACCGCGACAGATTCGCCGCAATGCTCGGCTTCAAAACCGTCTCGCGCAGGGACGGGTACGCCGAAGTTGCCGCAAAAGTGGAGGAAAAATTCCTCAACGGGGTGGACATTGCCCACGGCGGCTTTTTGTTCACGCTGTGCGACTACGCGTCGGCACTGGCGGCAAACACGGAAAGCCGAATCGCAATTTCGTCTTCGTCCACAATGGAATTCATTCAAAAAGTTCCGCAAGACGAAAATATTTTGACTGTCGCCGAACTCGATGCCGCAACCGAAAAAACTGGCGTCTACAAAGTCTATATAACCGACGCAAAAACGCGCCAAAACCGCTATTGCGTTTTCTACACGAGATTCGTGTTCAAAAACGCAAAATGAGCAAAAAGCAAAAAGCGGAACGCGTTTCCCCCAAAATATAAATAACTTACCGCAAGGCGGGCGCAACTGATGTTGTGCCCGCCTTTTTTCGTCCCCATCTACCCCCAGCGCAACCTTCCATACCCCCAATCCGCCCCGACAAAAAATCAATAACTATCAGAAGAACTTACACTTGTTCGCGAAATAAAGATAAGGCACTGCGCAAAAATTTTTTCAAAAAAAAAGAAAAAATAGGGGGTAATTTGTCTTGACAGTGGGGCAATATGGTTAAAAATGGTGAAAAATGGGCGATAGATAGAGCAAAAAGAGCAAAAATGGCGGAACTTCCACATAGAGAGAAACCTTGCATCGGCGAGTTTACAAAACAACTCGACGAAAAAAGGCGCATCACTATTCCGGCAAAATGGCGCTTTGAAGGCGACAGCGCCGACGACGCATATATAGCTATCGCAACAAATTACGGCTCAATAGAAGTACTGCCTCCCTCGAGGGCGGCGGCTCTGATGGAAAACATCTCCAAAATCAGCATTGTAAACCCCGACAAGCGAAAGGCGCTTGCGCGGTTTCTGAAAGCCAGCTGCACGTTCGGCTGCGACAAACAGGGGCGCATAATGCTGAGCGAACCCATACTCAAACGCGCGGGCATAAAAAAAGACGTCTGCATTGTGGGCATGGGCACTTCCTTTGAGCTTTGGGACCCCAAACGCAGAGACGAATGGATGTCCGAAGGCGACGACGCCGACGACATTTCCATAGCCGAAGAGCTGGGTCTGTAATCCATAAATTATGAACTTTTTACAAACAAAACGCGCGATAACGGCTCGAAGATTCCCGCAAACGGGGGAAATCGGAGGGCGGAAAAGAATAGATGAAAGATTCTGATGACAGTCTCCAATCCGACATTCGCAGCGGGCATATCCCCGTATTGCTAAAGGAGACCGTGCGTTTACTTGCCCCCCGCGACGGGCAGACATACCTCGACTGCACCTTCGGCGGCGGCGGCCACACGAGGGCGATTTTAAACGCCGCAAACTGCAAGGTCGTTGCAATAGACCGCGACAAAGAGGCGATTGCCCGCGCCGAAAAACTCAGGGCGGAATTCGGCGACAGATTTGAATTCCACAGCGCAAAATTTTCGCAGCTCGACGAATTCGGCAACCGCGGCTACGCGGGAGTGTTGTTCGACTTCGGGGTGTCGTCATTCCAGCTCGACGAGGGCGAGCGCGGCTTTTCAATCAACAAAACGGCAGTTCCCGACATGCGCATGAACAACTCCGAAGGCGAAAGCGCCCTCGACTTCATCAACCGCGCGTCGGAATTCGAGCTTGCCCAAGTGCTGCGCGACTACGGCGAGGAACAGTCGTCCAGAAAGGTCGCCCGCGCGATAATCGCCGCGCGCGACGCAGGCAAAATATCCACAACTACGGATTTGGCGCAGGCAGTCGCCGAAGCCGTCCCGAGCCGCGGACACATTCACCCCGCCACAAAGACGTTTCAGGCGCTGCGCATTCAGGTGAACGACGAACTCGGCGAAATCCGCACGGCGCTGCCCAAGGCGTTCGACGCGCTCGCAAGCGGCGGCATCATTGCCGCTATAAGCTTCCACTCGCTTGAGGACAGAATTGTAAAACAGTTTTTCAAAAAACAGTCGGGGCGTCCCGAAAGCCGCGCCGACAGATCGTACGTGCAGGACAGGATAAAGCTTGCCACGCTGCTTACCACAAAGCCGATTGTGGCGGGCGAAGACGAGATTTCGGAAAATCCGCGCAGCAGAAGCGCAAAACTGAGGGGGTTGAAAAAGGACTGATGAGAGGCGATACAAAAATCAAACTGCCGTATTTTACAATGTCGGCAACACTGCTGGTATGCGTGTTCGTATCGGGGGCGTTTTCGATGTCCCACGCGCAGAAAATCAAGAAGGAAATCTCGAGTTCGATTTCCTCCTGCGAAATGCGCATAAACAACCTGCGCCGCACAAACGACGAACTCTCCGTGAAAATCGCCGAGCAGGAAAACCCCACGCGCCTGATGAAGCGCGCCTCCACAAAGCTAATACAGCCGAATATGTCCGAAAGCATAGTCTGGGCGTACGAAAACTTCGACGGCGGGCGCGTCGTGCGCTCCTACAAAAAATCGGACAACACCCTCTCCTTTACCCTCCCCAAGAGAAAGAACCTCCGCAAATAAAAAACGGAGGCTTGAAAAATGGCTAAAAAGACAAAACGCGAAAACATCTTGATGTACTGCAAAGGCAGGCTCGCCTTTGTGTGCGTCGTTGTGTCGTTTTTGTTCTGCGCCATAATCTGCCGCCTCTACTACCTGCACGTCGTCCGCAGCGACACCAGCGTTGCCGAAACAAGCAAAGCCCGCCAGAGGGTGGAAATTCTGCCGTCGAAGCGCGGCGACATAACCGACGCAAAAAACAACATTCTCGCCATTTCAAGCCCCGTGATAACCGTGGGCGTAGACCCAAAAACCTTCAAATTCCAGATAGGCAAAGACAATTCGCTGACGAACCGCCAAATAGCGGGAATGAGCGTTGCCGAAATGGCAAAATTCCGGCCGTCGGAAACAACAAAGGCAAAGCTTGAAGAAATAGCCTCGCTGCTGAAAATCCCCTACGAAAAACTCTACAAAGACTGCGTGTCGGAGGGCAGCTGGCACAAATTCGCCGTCATTGACGACGAACAGACATACCAGAAAATCCGCGCACTCAACGTAAAGGGAATTTACGGCAACAGAAAGTACGTAAGGAAATACCCGTCGGGCTCGCTGCTCTCGCACGTCGTCGGCTTCGTCAACAGGGAATTCCAGCCCGTTATGGGAATAGAGCGCCAGTTCCAGTACTACCTCAACGGTCAGGACGGCTGGATAGAAACCGAGCGCGACGGCCGCCGCGCCGAGCAGGCTCAATTCAGAAAGCGCAAAGTAGACCCCGCCGACGGCAACAACATAGAGCTTTCCATAGATTTGGTCATACAGGAAATAGTGCAGCGCCAAATGAGCAAGATCGCCGCCACATTCAAGCCCGAAAAGGCGGCTATCATAGTGAGCGAGCCCTCCACGGGCTACATTCTGGCAATGTCGAGCTACCCGAATTTCGACCCCAACAACTACACGAAATTCGGCAACGATGAATTTTTCAATTTCGTAATCTCGGGGCAGTACGAACCCGGGTCTACGTTCAAAATCATTCCCGTTGCCGCCGCGCTCAACGAGTCAATCATAGGCCCGGACGACAAGTTCGACTGCACCGCAACCACAATGGAATACAACGGCAAGCCTCTGCGCCTGCCCAAGGACGACCACCCCCTCGGCAAAAACGCCACCACGCGCGACATCATCAAAAAGAGCAGCAACCGCGGCTCTGCGATAATCGGCG
>DAVZIV010000039.1:0-8665 GCA_052273125.1 Candidatus Merdousia sp.
CGGAATTGCCCAAGATTGCAAAACCGTCCCGATTAAGGCGGACGATTTGCGGGGAATTGTCGATTTCGCAAAAAACGGCGCGTTCGACCTCGTTATAAGCGGTCCCGAAGTTCCCCTTTCAATGGGATTGGCGGATATGCTCCGCGCCGAGGGTATTGCCGTCTACGGGCCCAACAAAGACGGCGCGACGCTCGAGGCAAGCAAGACGTTCTCGAAGAATTTTATGAAAAAGTACGGCGTTCCCACTGCCGAGGGGCGCAACTTTACGGACTTTGCGCAGGCGCGCCAATTCATTGAATCCGCTCCGTTCGATGTCGTCATCAAGGCGAGCGGTTTGGCTGCGGGCAAGGGCGTAATCATTCCCGAGACCAAGGCTCAGGCAATAGAGGCGGCGCGCGAAATGCTCGAGGGCGGCGCGTTCGGCGAAAGCGGCAGGGAGATTGTCGTCGAGGAAAAAATGGAGGGCGAAGAGTCGAGCATTATGCTGATGGTTTGCGGCAAAGACTACGTTATGCTTCCCCCCAGTCAGGACCACAAGCGCGTGGGCGACGGCGACACAGGCCCGAACACGGGCGGTATGGGCGCGTATGCCCCCGCGGCCGTTGCCACAAAGGAGGTTCTTGACGATGTTCGCAAAAACATAATCAAGCCCACTCTCGAGGGGCTTGTAGCCGAGGGCATAGACTATCGCGGCACACTTTATGTCGGCATTATGATTACCAAGCGCGGTGCAAAAGTAGTCGAATTCAACGTGCGCTTTGGCGACCCAGAATGTCAGGTTCTTATGCCGCTTGTCGAAAGCGACGTTCTCGAAGTCCTTTTCGACATTGCCAACGGAAAGCTCGACCCATCCAAAGTCAAAATTGCCGACAAGTTTGCCGCCATTGTGGTTATGTGCGCGGGCGGCTATCCGGACTCTTACAAAAAGGGCGACGAAATCTCACTGCCTTGTTCCTGCAAAATTCCGCAGGGCGGCTGGGTGATTCACGCGGGCACGGTTGCAAAGGACGGCAAAATTCTCACTTCGGGCGGGCGCGTTTTGGGAATGGTCGGCACTGCCGAAACTCTCAGGGGCGCGTTGGACATTGCCTACGACTTGTGTTCCAAGACATCGTTTGACGGAGCGTTTTATCGCAGGGACATAGCCCATCGCGAGCTTGCCCGCCAAAAGGCGTGAGGGCGCTAATGGTTGGCGTGGTTTTGTTTAAAGAATAAGGGCAATTTTTATTGCCCTTTTCTTCCTTAAAAAAACACGCCAACCATTACGCTCTCGGGCGCAATTGACTCGCGGGCTGCGCCCCGTCTCGCCCCTTCGGCGTCGTTGCTTTGCAACGCTCAAACGCGCTCCGCTTGTTTTCGGTTTGTGCGGACAGTCTGTACAGTCTGTACTATCTGTACTATCTGTACTATCCAGTCCGCGCAAACGCGAATATCGCCTCGAGCCTCACGCCTTTTGACAGCACACAATGTCGGTTCTTCGCTTTGTGTTTTTTATGTCAGTCTGTTCTGAAGTGTTGGGTATTCTAAATTTGAATGTTGAATGATATTCACTGACAAAGCGGGGAAATTATTTGCGGAGCAAATGCCCCGCGTCAAAAGAAAAAAAACTGGCAAAGCAGGAGAGATATTTCGCGGACGCGAAATCCCCTGCGCCAAAAGGTAAAAAAAAATGAGAGAGAATAAGATATTTGAATATTTGGCATTTGTATGCGCGGGAATAGCCGTTGTACCCGTGTTGTATTTTTTGTGGGGCGGGTTGACGGAGAGTTCGCAGCTGCGCGACGCCGTCGTGATATTGGTGGCGTTTTCGCTTGTGATTGCGGTGGACGGCGGCATACGCCCGCACGCGCCGAATTTTTCGCGTAAAACGCTTTGGGCGTTGACGTCAAGCTTGGCGGCGCTCTTTTTTGCAAATTTTTTGCTCCGCCCGAATTTCGAGCTGATTGCGAGATTCGTGCCCGTAGAGTTTGCATGGCTGCTTTACACACTGGCGGCATTCGCGGGCTTTGCGCTTTTCATAGCCGCGGCGGGCTTTGCGTTTTTCGACAACGACAGATTCGTCTGCGCCGTCTCGGGCGGCTTTGCCGCATTTTCGGTAGTATCGCTTGCTCTGGGGTTTGTTGATTTGCCGCTGCGCATATTGGCGGGACGCGCGGCGGGTTGGCTGATTTCGATGTTCGGCACTAAAGTTTCGCTGCTGTTCTACAAGGGCGAAGTTCCGCAAATAGCCCTTTATGCAAACGGACACCCATACTTGGTCGCCACCGAATGCAACGGCTTCGGAATAATTTCCTCGTGCCTGATTTTGGCAATTTTGGCGGCGCTGTTTAGGCGCGGGCTGTCTATGCGGGGCAGGGTTGGCGTCGTGGCGGCGGGAATCGCCGTGGGCTTTGCGGCGAACACGCTCAGAATAGTCTGCATTATAGGCGCGTCGCTGTGCTTCGGCGACAAATTCTACTATATATACCACGAGGCAATCGGCTACGCGTTTTTCGGCGGCGCGGTTTATCTGGTTTCAAAATTTTTCCTTATGAAAATTCGTTGATTTTCGCCCAACGACAGATTCTAAAATTTTGCTGAAATTATGAATAGAATAACAATGCTCGGCACGGGCAATGCCGCGGTTGACCGCTGTTCAATACATGCTTTGTTTTGGGAACCGCTGCAGCCAAGCTGCTTGTAGACGCAGGCGGCGGCAACGGCATTCTGGCGCAGCTTAAAAAGGCGGGGATGGGGCTGCAACAAACTTCAAAGGCAAAATTGTCGTGCCCGACGATATGGAAGTAGTTGAACTATAGCACTCCCAAAACAAGAAGTACAAAAATGTAGCATTTTGTCAAAAAAGGCGCGAAAAATTAAAAAAATGGTTGAATTGCCGACTTTCCAGTGTAAAAAAGAGAGGATTTTTTAATAAATCGAATTTCCTTTCTTAATAATCAAGGAGAAAAAAATGATAGATCCTAAAACAGTAAAAAATAAGGCGCTGACGGAATGGGTTGACAAAATCGCCAACCTCGCCACTCCCGAAAGCGTAGTCTGGTGCGACGGTTCTCAGGAAGAGGCCGACAAACTTTTCGAGGCCATGATTGCCAAGAAAGCCTGCATCAAGCTCAATCAGCAGAAACGCCCCGGTTGTTATTACTTCCGTTCAGACCCGCGCGACGTCGCCCGCGTAGAGGCGCGCACGTTCATTTGCTCCAAGACAAAGCAGGACGCCGGCCCGACAAACAACTGGATGGACCCCAAAGAAATGAAGGAAAAATTGATGGGTCTTTTCAAGGGCTGCATGAAGGGTCGTACAATGTACGTAATTCCGTTCAGCATGGGTCCCATCGGAGGACCTATCTCGCAAATCGGCGTCGAAATTACCGACTCCCCCTATGTTGTCGTAAGCATGCGCATTATGGCGCGCGTCTCTCCCAAGGTTCTCGACATTTTGGGCGAAAACGGCAAGTTCATTCCCTGCCTGCACTCCGTCGGCAAGCCGATTAACTCCCCCGAGGACGATGTCGCATGGCCGTGCAATCCCGACAACACCTACATCACGCACTTCCCCGAAACGCGCGAAATCATCAGTATCGGCTCCGGATACGGCGGCAACGCTCTCTTGGGCAAAAAGTGCTTCTCTTTGCGCATAGCTTCCGTAATGGGCAGAGACGAAGGCTGGATGGCGGAACATATGCTCATCTTGGGCGTAAAAGACCCCAAGGGCAGAAAGAGCTACGTCACGGGCGCATTCCCGTCCGCTTGCGGCAAAACCAATTTCGCAATGCTTATTGCCCCCAAAGAATTGCAGGACAAGGGTTGGAAAATCACATGCGTAGGCGACGACATCGCATGGATTAAACCCGGTTCCGACGGCAAGCTTTACGCTATCAACCCCGAAAACGGCTTCTTCGGCGTTGCTCCGGGTACCAGCCTGAAGACCAACCCCAACGCAATGCACTCCTGCGAAAAGAACACCATCTTCACGAATGTTGCCCTCACGGACGACGGCGACGTATGGTGGGAAGGTATGACAAAAGAACCTCCGGCGCACCTCATCGACTGGCACGGAAACGACTGGACACCCGCTTCGGGCACTCCCGCCGCCCACCCCAACAGCCGCTTTGCCGCGCCCATTGCCAACTGCCCGTGCCTCGACGAGAACGCGGACAAGCTCGAAGGTGTTCCGATTTCGGCAATCGTTATCGGCGGCCGTCGCCCGAAGGGTATCCCGCTGGTTTACGAGTCCTTTAACTGGACGCACGGCGTATATCTCGGCGCAATGATGGGTTCGGAAAGAACCGCAGCTGCCGAAGGCAAGCAGGGTGAACTCCGCTCAGACCCGATGGCTATGTTGCCCTTCGCAGGCTACAATATGGCAAACTACCTCGGCCACCTCGTAGAGATGGGCAAGGGCTTGAACCAGACTCCGCGCTTCTACCATGTCAACTGGTTCCGCAGAGACGCCAATGGCGACTTTATGTGGCCCGGTTTCGGCGCAAACGCCCGCGTATTGGCTTGGATTGTCAACCGCCAGCAGGGCGAAGCCAAGGCAAAGGAAACGGCTATCGGCTTTGTTCCCGAATACGAAGACCTCGATTGGGACGGAATGGAATACAGCAAGGAAACATTCAAGGAACTCATGAGCTACGACGCCGAAACTGTATCGGCCCAGCCGCTCAAGGAAGAGCTCTTTGAACAGCTCCCGCACTCGCTCAAAATCGAGCGCGAAGCCTTGTTGGAAAGACTTTCCAAGTAAGCCAATCGGCAAAATCTTTAAACTACAAACGCGGTCTACATCGACCGCGTTTTTTGTCGGGCGTTGGGCGCGTACTTTTGAGTTTATGCGGCGTTTCGCAAAAATGTTCACACCTTGCCGTACAAATGTACTGTCTCTGCGTTTGCATTTTGCAAAGCCACCGCCTAAATCTCAATATTGCGCGCCACAAAAAGGAAGCGCATCTGCGTTCGCGCCCCAGAATCGAAACCAGCACAGCGTGTCAAAGTGTCAACTTTTGTGTTCCACGTACCGAAAGTCAAAAAAGTTCGGATTGGTGGGCGACAGTGCCGGAGAGTTCGGCGAAGCGGTTTATCCAGTCGTCGATTTTTTTCAGGTAATATTGGGCGTCGTAGGGGAGGAGTTTGGGGTCGTACATCTCGACGGGACGGGCGCACTTCCAGTCGGGATTCTTTTTGCCGTCAAGCCAACAAATGTAGTATGAAACTTTTTCTCCGGAGACGGGCTGCGGATTCATCAGCAAAGCCGCTTCAAGTGCCGCGCGCCTCCCTTTGCCCGTTTCGGCAATTTCCTTTTGGTATGTGGCGGGCGACTTCGTTATGAATTCGCTTTTTGCAAGCATTGAAATGTCCGCCCTGCCGCCCGCTATCTTGGCGCGGGTTTCCTCTATTAGCGCGGGGATTTTGTCGGAGCGCTCAAGGAGGGTGTCGAGAATCATCGTGTGTGTGAGCCTGCGCAGAAACGGTTCCGTGGCGCGGTTGCGGAAAGCCGACCCGCGGAGGATTTCGCGGCCGTTTTCAAGCAGGGCATAATTCTTTGCCTTGTAGCAGAGCATTGCCGAATAGGAGCCGTCGAATTCCAAATCCACGCCGTCGGGCAGGGCGCGCGAAACTTCGGCGAGAAGTTTTTCGGGAGCGTCGAAAAACCTGCCGCCCTCGACGTAAATGCCGTCTGTGTCCGCCTCGAGAACTTTCAACCCGAGCCGCTTGAATTCTTCAATCAAGCCGCCCAAAAGCTCGCGCCCCTTCGCCGTTATTTGGCTTGCAAGCTCGACATCGCCGAAAATCGCGGTGGAAAGCCCCAAATAACCGTAGAAGGAGTTTATGAGGATTTTGAAACTCTTTTGCCGCGCGTCGAATTCAAGCTTGTCAATCGGGTTTTGAGCCTCGCGGGCAAGCTTTTTGTACTTGAGGCGATACTGCCGCAATTCGGAGAGTTTCTCGAGAAACACGCCCAAATAGTCGTTGCGCGGGCACTTGTTCAAAACCAGCATAAGGCTCGGGTAGAGCGAAGCCACGTCGTAATGCAGCACGTTCTTGAAAAGCCCTATTTCAAACCCTTCTGAAATAGCGCCCTCAAAGCGCGCGCTCTGCAGGGGCGGCATGGGCAACGCCGCGCGCCGCGCAAAATACTGCTCAACGAAAACGCTTTCAACTTTCATTCCGTTGCCGCGCAGCAGGCATTCCTGAAGCGTCATCGGGAAATTCCGCGCCTGCGCCACATAGGAGGGCAACAGATGCGCGCAAAGCCCGTCGGTTTCGCGCAGGTCGTCCGAAAGATACGCGCGGAAGCGCGGGCGGTCTTTGTCGAAAACGTTTTTGATTTTGCCGCCGTCAATGTACGTGCGCGATTCCGGCGAGGAAATTCCGAAGTGCAGGGCGCTTTTTTTGAGTGAATACGATTCCATCTCGCGGGCGGCGATGTCGTAGAACTGCACAAGCAGCAGCGTGTCCACAACGGTGCGCCCCGGAATGTCGCAGCGCGTGTACTGGAAAATGCGCTCGGCTATTGAGATTCTGCTTTTGCGGAATTGCGCCGCCAGACGCGCGCGCCCCCAGTCCATCGGCACGCGCAGTTTTTTGGAACGTTTGGCGATGTAGTCGAGGTCGAATTTGAAAATATTGTGTCCGGCAATGATGTCGGGGTCGGTTTGGGCGATGTAGTCGGAGACTTCGCGCAGGAGTTTGCGTTCGGAATCGGCGTCGGGGGCGTCAATCTCGAAAATGCGCCCTCCGCCGAAGCCCGAAATTCCGACGGCTATGATGCGGTCGGCGTCGCGTGCGGCGTCGGGGAAAGAGTCGTCGGAGGAGTTTACCTCAATGTCGAGCTGAATCCGCCTGATTTCGTCGAAACGCATTTCGGCGAACATTCTCAAATTGTGCTCGCACATAAACTGGTTTTCGAGCGACGAAAGGCGGAAGAACGGCAGGTTGCGCGGGCGGTCTTTCATGTAGGCGTCTGCCTGTTTGGGGTTGTCGAAGCGCAAAAGCCTGTCGAGCGGGGCATGGGCGGCAGAGCCTAACGGCGGGCGTGAAAGTTCCAGCACTTCGCCCGCCTGCGCGCCCTCTGAGCTCCATGCAAAGGGCTTGAAAGTCACGTCTGCGCGCACGCGCGAGCCGTCTTTGTCCATCGCCCAAAGGCTGACGTTGCCGCCGTCGTCGGCGTATATGCCGCAAAGTTTTTTGTAAAAAATGTCGTCCATACTTAAAAATGCTTGCCCTGATTGTGGAAACGGGCGTAAATTATTCAAATATATTCGGAAAAATATGAAAAAGGCTAATCTGATAATGCTTGGCGCCCCGGGAAGCGGCAAAGGTACGCGCGCGGTGGCATTGTGCGAAGTGCTTAACGTAGTTCAGGTCGCCACGGGCGATTTGTTCAGAAACAACATCAAGTCGGGCACGGAGCTCGGCAAGCTGGCGAAATCGTACATCGACAAGGGCGAACTCGTTCCCGACGAAGTAACGGCGTCGATGGTAAAAGACCGCCTGCAACAGCCCGACTGCAAAAACGGCTTCATTCTCGACGGTTTTCCGCGCACGGTGAAACAGGCGGATATGCTCGACGAAATCCTCGCCCAGCTCGGCGAAAAAATTTCGCACGTCATCTATTTGGACGTTCCCGACGAAGAAATAGTCAGGAGAATTTCGGGCAGACTCATCTGCGAAAAGTGCCAAGCTCCCTACCACAAGATTTATTCGCCCTCCAAAGTCGAAGGCGTCTGCGACAAGTGCGGCGGCAAGCTCTACCAGCGCGACGACGACAAGCCAGAGACCGTAAAGAAGCGCCTCGAAGTCTTCCGCGAAAACACATTCCCCCTTGTCGAGTACTATACAAAAAAGGGGCTGATTGTGAAGCTTCCGCCCGAACTTTCCAAGGACGGAGCGGTTGCGGATATGCGCAAGCTCTCCAAAGAATTGGGTCTTTTGTAAAATGCGCCTGCTTTTCATTGGCGACATTGTGGCGAAATCCGGCAGGAGAATGCTGTCGGAGCGCCTCAAGTCGATACGCGAAAAGTTCGGCATTGACTTTGTAATAGCCAACGCCGAAAACGCGGCGGGCGGCAACGGCATTACAAAAAACATCGCCGAAACAATGTTCCGCTACGGCATAGACGTAATTACGCTCGGCGACCACACTTGGGACCAGCGCTGCTTCGAGCTTGAAATAGACTCCGTCGACAACCTCTGCCGCCCCGCAAATCTTCCGGAGGGCAACCCCGGCAAAGACTTTGTGGTTGTCGAAAAAAACGGCGTCAAGTTGGGCGTTTTCTGCCTGTTGGGGCAAACGCTTATGAAAATAAAGGCGGACTGCCCGTTCGCCGCCGCCGACGCAATGATTGAAAAACTCAAGCCGCTTTGCGACATAATTTTTCTCGACTTCCACGCCGAAACGACATCGGAAAAAGTGTCGATGGCATGGCATCTCGACGGCAGGGTTTCCGCAGTCATAGGCACCCACACGCACATTCCCACAAGCGACGCCCGCATTTTCCCCGACGGCTTGGCTTTCCAGTCGGACGCGGGTATGACGGGGCCGTGGAATTCGTGCTTGGGGCGCGACAAGGAAAACATCATAAAGAAATTTATGGACGGCAGACCGCGCCCGTTCCTCCCCGCCGAGGGCGACGACCGCATTTGCGCAACCGTCGTTGAAATAGAC
>DAVZIV010000040.1:0-8621 GCA_052273125.1 Candidatus Merdousia sp.
CCCACAATGCCATTGTGATGCTCTTCCAACTGAGCTACGTCCCCGTTAAGTATAATGCGTCATGCCATCATTTTTGCGCGGGCTCGTCAATACTTATTTTCAAATTATTTTATGTCGGCGGTTATTTTCACCGTTTTTATCGGCGCGTTTTCCCAGCTTCTTGCGTATTCAAGCGTCATTTGCGCTGTGCCGAGGTTTACGCATCTAAAGACAAAAATCTGCGTCCCGCCGCGTCCGCACATTCCCGTGCCGCTCGGATCGGCGTTGTAGCGGTTTTCCTCCAGCACTATTTTATCGCCGCTGTCGCTCTTTGCCGTCCAAGCGTATCCTGTTGTCGGGTTCGATTCCAGCGAAATTGTCAACGCGTCGCCCATATTGCATTCCACCGAGCCGCCTCCGCTAGGAACCGTTATTATTTTCTGTTCCTGCATTCCCGTGCACGAAGCCAGCGCAAACGCCAACGCAGCCAAAACAAACTTTTTCATATCGGGAGGTTAGCGCGGCGTGTCGCCCGCTTCAAGTTTTTTGCGCAAATTTTTCTTGAAAGCGGGGGCGATTTTTTGAAAATTCGCCCAATGGAAAAGCCAGCCGACGTTTATAGACCGACATTCTTACACTACGCCGTAGTTTTGCCCGCGTATGTGTTGTTGCGTCTGCTGCTTTCCAGTCTGCGTTTCAGACCCAGCAAAAACGCCGCAAAAATTTGTTCCGCGCCCGAGAGGCTCGTCGGTGTGGCTTGGCACCGCAACATAATATTTCTTGCGAAAGCGAAATTGTTTTTCCGCCCGAAGTTCGATATGGCTGGGCTTGTCAGCGCAAGCAAAGACGCCGCGTATCTTGTTGCATTTTTCAACCTCATAGGCATAAAAAGCGTGAGGGGCTCGCACAAGCGCCGCGGGCGCGAGGCGGTGGGCGACCTCGTGAAAAAACTCGGCTCCGACTGCGACGTATTCATCACTCCCGACGGGCCGCGCGGTCCCGCCTGCGTTGCAAAGAAGGGTTTTTTTGTGGTCTCCGAAGCTTCGGGAATACGCGTTTTGGTTATGCGGTTTCGTCCCGATCATTTTATAGCGCTGCCCACGTGGGACGGTTTTGTTCTGCCGATGCCGTTTACAAAAGTGCGCGTTGAGGCTGTCGATTTCGAGAGCGCGCAGGCGCTCTCAGCCGAGGCGCTAAAGGCGGGCAAGACGCCCGAGGAATTCGTTTCCGACTATATGAATTTCAAATAGCGCGCGGTTGTCGGGCGGAATGCGCCGAAGTTTCGGCGGTCATTCTCGGGCGTCGTCTTCGCTTTGCTGTTGCCGAGCCGGCTGTTGCGGCTGTCGACTCGGACATTTTTGGCGCGCGCGCTGCGCAATCTTTGTGCCGAGTTTTTCGGCGACAAATTCCTGAAATTCGGGATACGCCGCCGCGAAAAACGCCGAAAACGGAATGCCGAGAATCATACCCAAAATTCCGTGGAGCGCCGTTCCCCAGAAGAATACCGAAAATATCACGACGGTCGGGTGAAGCCCCGTTTTGTTCCCCATTATTTTCGGCGTCAGATAGTAGCCCTCCACAAGCTGCACGGCTACGAATATCGCCAGCGCGCCCGCCGCCAGCGCAAACGAGCCGCCGTCTTGGAAAAACGCCATCGGCAGAATTGTCGAAAGCCCGATCATAGTGCCGAAGTACGGAATTATGTTTAGCAGTCCCGCCGCAAAACCCAGCAGAAAGCCGAATTTCACGCCCGTTATTGCCAGCCCCGCGCCGAGCAGAAGCCCCATTATTGCAGCGACCAAAAGCTGTCCCCTGAAGAACGACTGCATAATTTCGGAAAAGCGGCGCAGGAAGAAAATCAGCGAGCCGCGCGCGCGTTCGGGAATGAAACCCACGCGGGTTTCCAGCCACGCGTAGAAGTCGAAATCGGAAATCAAGATGTAGTACAAATACACCGGCACTACAGCAAGAGCCGCAAGCCACGTTCCCACAAGCGATATTTCCGATGTCGCCGCGCGTATGATTTTAGCGGCCTTTCCCGCCGTCGCGGCGGGGGCGTTGGTGTCGAGAACCGAATTGGCGGAGTCTCCCAAAATTTTTTCGGCTACGGCCTTGAGCCTCGGAGTGTTTTCGGCAAAATAGTCGGCAGCGTTTCGGGCGAGTCTGGGCAGATTTTCCGAGAGCGTAGCCGCTTGTTCCACCAAATAGGGAACGCCCACGGCTATTGCGGTTAGCACGCACACAAATACCGCCGCGAACAGCGCAAGCGCGGAACTTTTCTTTGAAAGTTCAAGTCTCTTTGAAATGAAAAGCACCGCGGGCTCCGTGATGTAGGAGAGCGCTATGGCAAGAAATATCGGCAGCAGCACAAAGTAGAATTCGTTGAGAAAGACCGCCAGCGCCTTGATTACGAACACCGCGAACGCCGTCAGCACCAGAATTGCCAACGCGGTAATCGCATACGATGTCAATTTTTTTTGGATTTCACTTAACATTTGCCTTAATTGTTTTTAAAGATAGATTACTTGCAATAAAAAATGGACAGCAGTTTTCCCAAAAATATTTCCCAAGATTTGCCCGCGCCGAGCGGTTTTATAGAAGTTGTCGGAGCAAAGGAGCACAATCTTAAAAATTTGAGCCTGAAAATTCCGCGCGGGAAGATTGTAGCCTTCACGGGAAAGAGCGGGTCTGGGAAGTCTACACTGGCGTTCGACACAATATACGCCGAGGGTTACCGCAAATATATGGAAAGCCTTTCCGCCGACGCCCGCCGACTGCTCAGCCAAATAGACAAGCCGAATGTCGAGTCAATTAGGGGACTTTCGCCCGTAATTGCCATAGAACAGGTGAAGTCGCTTGGCTCGAATCCCAGAAGCACGCTTGCCACTTTGACGGAAATTGCAGACTACTCCAGACTTGTGTGGTCTATCGCAGGCGACCAATTTTGTCCCGAAGACGGCGGGCGCATAATCAGGCGGAGCCTTGACGACTGTGTCGGCGAGGTTATGAAGCTTCCCGAAAAGGCGCGCGTCTATGTGCTTGCGCCGCGCCCGAACGTAAAGCCCGCCGAGCTGCGCGGCGAACTTAAAAAACTCCGCCAGCAGGCATGGCAGCGCGTGCGCATAAACGGCTCCATTTTGGAGCTTGACGACCCCCAAGCCGAGCGTTCCGTTCTTGCGGGAATAAAAGGGCAGGTGCGTTTGGAAATTGTAATAGACCGTTTCCCGCGTTCTTCCGTTGCCCAAGACCGCATTGCGGATTCTCTCGAACTTGCCTTCAGGGAGGGCGGCGATAAATCCATAATACTATACCAAATTGATGGAGAATTGCACGAGCTTATTTTGTCGATAGCCTTTGCGTGTGAAAAATGCGGCACTGTTTACGCGCCGCTGACCGTGCGCAGCTTCTCTTTCAACCACCCCGACGGCGCTTGCAAATATTGCGGCGGCATAGGCAAGGTTATGAGAACCCAGCCCGAATTGGCAGTGCCCGACACTTCCAAATCAATAGCAGACGGCGCTGTAAAAGCTTGGCGCATAGGCTCTAAAACAATTATAATTCTTCACAACCGCATAATGCGCCAGCTCGCCCAACAGTACCCGTTCGACCTGTATACCCCATGGTGCGACCTTCCCGAAGATGTCCGCAACTTCTTGTTGTATGGCGACAAAAAACGGGTGTTCAGTCTGCGGATAAGACGCGGAAATTCCCGCCCCGTTGAAATGTTTTTCGACGGCATTCTCGCCGATGTTGACAGAATTTGCGCCGAGACGCAGAGCGACGCCGTCAGAGCCAGACTTTCCGCATTTCAAAGCACTTCGGTGTGTCCCGAGTGCGGCGGCGCGAGGCTTTCAAAACGTTCGCGAAACGTTTTCGTAGACGGCGTGGGCTACGACAAGTTTTGCGCGATGTGCGTTGAAGACGCGCTCAAATTCATAACCAAAGTACTCGGCAATCCTAAATACGCGGCTGTAGCCGACGCCGTAAAAGGGCTTAGAGACAGGCTTTCGTTCTTGGAGAGCGTGGGGCTTGGGTATTTGGGGCTTGACCGAGAAGCTTCTACGCTCTCGGGCGGCGAAGCCCAGCGCGCGCGCCTTGCCACGCAGCTGGGTATGGATTTGACGGGCGTAACATACGTCCTCGACGAGCCGACAATAGGGCTTAGCAAGGTTGACAATTTCAGGCTCATAAACGCTATTAAAACGCTAAAGAATCGCGGAAACAGTGTTCTTCTTGTCGAGCACGACGAAGACGCCCTGAAAGCCGCCGACTGGGTTGTGGAACTCGGGCCCGAGGCGGGCGAGCGCGGCGGCAACTTAATGTTTAACGGCACGTTGCAGGATTGCATCAAGTCGGATTCGTCGCGTACGGGAATGTATCTTTCGGGGCGTGCGCGCATTGAACGCCCCCGCGCCAAAACTTTCAATAGTAGACAAATTCATAATCGTAAAAGGCGCTTGCGAGAACAACCTCAAGAATTTGACCGTGAAATTTCCCGTAGGGCTTTTCACTGTCGTAACGGGAGTTTCGGGGTCGGGTAAGAGTACCCTTGTCAACGACATACTTGCCCGTGCGGCAGCTTTCAAACTAAACGGTTCCCACGAGATTGCCGGCAGGCACTCGGGGATCTCGGGACTTGAAAATTTCACAACCTGCGTGCGTGTAGACCAGTCGCCGATTGGCAAAAGTCCGCGTTCAAATCCCGCAACATACACAAAGCTTTTCGACTTGCTGCGCGAGCTTTACGCGCTTTGTCCGCTTTCAAAAACGCGCGGATACAAGGTGGGGCGTTTCAGTTTTAATGTGAAGGGCGGGCGTTGTGAAAACTGTCAGGGCGACGGTTTCATCAAGCTTGATATGCAGTTTCTCGGCGATGTTTTCATCACGTGCCCGAGCTGCGGCGGGAAGCGGTATAATCGTGAAACCCTCGAAGTTAGGTATAAAGGCTTAAATATTGCCGAAGCTCTCAACCTCACCGTAGACGAGGCTCTCGACGTGTTCTCCGCGCACCCGAAAATTGTCGCCAAATTGCAGACACTCAAAGAAGTTGGCTTGGGGTACATTCATTTGGGGCAGCCCGCGAATACGCTTTCGGGCGGAGAGGCTCAGCGCATAAAGCTTTCGTTGGAGCTTTCGCGGCGCACGCGCGGTCAGGCGCTCTACATTCTCGACGAACCCACCACGGGGTTGCACTGGGACGACATCGTCAAGTTGTTGACTCTGCTTTTTAAACTGCGCGACGCGGGCAACACTATAATTGTGATAGAGCACCATCCCGATTTTATCAGACTTGCCGACTATTTAATAGAGCTTGGACCGACGGGCGGCGCAAATGGCGGCTATTTGCTAACAAAACAAGAGTAAATGAATAGGGTATCTTTTTCGGTCGAAAAACTTCCCCCGCTTTTTGCCGACTTTTACGGCGAAAAGCTCGTGCGTCTCGATTTTGCGCATTGGCTGAAGACGCCCGACGGAATGCGCCTTGACGCCAAAAGTGGCGAAATTCAGCAATTTTCCGACGTTGAAAAGTTTCCGCCCTGTGCAAAAAAGCTTGTATCTCAGTTGAAAGAATATGTGGCGGGCAAGCGAAAAATTTTCGATATGGAATTGTCGCTGTGCGGTACCGAGTTTCAACTTGCCGTGTGGAAGTTGCTTGCGGAAATTCCCTACGGCGAAACTCGCGCCTATTCCGAGCTTGCGGCGGATTTAGGTTCTCCCGACGCCTCGCGCGCCGTGGCTATGGCGGCGCACCGCAACCCCATTTACATAATAATTCCCTGCCACAGGCTGATAGGCAAAAGCGGGGCGCTTGTGGGATATGCGTCGGGAATCGACATAAAAAAGCGGCTTCTCGAAATTGAGACGCCGCAGTCCGCGCTTTTATAGTGCCTTTTTGCAAACAGTTCTATTGTTTTGCGGCTGACTCTATTGTTTTAGTTGAGTTTTTCGCCGTTTGGTCTGGCGTCTTTGCTTCGTTTTTTATTTCCGCCGAATTTTGAGCAGTCTGGGCGGAGGCTTGTGTTGTGGCGCACTGTTTTTGCGTGCAATTTCTAAGGAAAAATGCGCCCGCCATTGCGGCGATTGCAAAAATCCAGACAAGCGACTTTTTCGAGAACTTGCATTTGCTCGGGAATCTGTCAATTCCCGAAAAATGCGCCCCAGCGGGAACTGTCGCAACGCGTGTTAGGTGTGCTCCGAAAAGCATGTTTACGTTGGCGTTGCAGTTGACCGCCCAGCCGTTGCCGTCGAGCAGCGGGGCGAGGTTGCGCATTCTAAGCTTGAGCCACGCAATGAATACCGACGGCAGCGATATTGCCAAAAGTATGCCTACAACTCCCAGCGGCAGCCAGTAGCCGAGCCCGAAGACGGCTTCCAAAACCATTCCGAATGCGGTAGTTATGCCGCCGATTGCCACGCCCAAAGCGGCGACAGTGCCTATGTCTATTTTCTTTTTGTCGGCGTCGGTCTTCTTTACCATTTTGCCGTCGGTGATGTTTGAAATTATCGTTTTATCGGTGTCGGCGGCCTGTTTGGATATTTGCTGGCTCGCCCATTTTATGATTCTTTTATACGGGGAGAAGAACGCTTGGGCTATGCCTATTGGATTGTCTATTATTTTGGTTATGTTTGCGTTCCATTCCCTGCCGAAATTGTCGTAGAATATTCCGTTGCGCCCCACAATGAGGTTGTCCGAATCTCCCGCGGTGACCATTGCCGCTATGGTTATGGGGGCTTCTCCTTTTCTCGTGCAGTTGCAGTAGAGCAGGTATCCGTAGCCCAGAGACGCCATTGTCGAATGTTTTGCAACGTCTTCAACCTTTACGCACAACGAGCACATACGCCTGTCTATGAACAATGTGCCGAATTGGAAAATTCCCCTTGTTCCATCGTTGTAAAAGTCTTGCAGCGAGACAAAATTTTTAAGCAGCACGTAGAGGTTTGCGTTTAGGCGCACCAATTTTTCGACGTTTGCTATATTTTGAATTTCGTCGGAGACCGCGCTTTCGGCGTCGATTAGCTTTTGCAGCTTCGCGCGGTTTTCGTCGGTTGTGTATGATTGAAGTTGTTGGGTTGAAAAATCTTCCAGTTTTGTCTGCGGTTTTGTTTCAAGCCACTCTCTGTATGCGGCAAATTTTGAGCGAATTTCGTTCCAGCGCGTTTTGTCGAGCTTTTCGCCGCCGGCAAATTCGGCGAGGACTTTATTTTTGAAGTTTTCAACCTTTTCAGCCCATGCGGGATTCGGTTGGGTGGAAAAGTCTATCTGTGCGCTTGTGTTTAATGCAAAAAGCGGAAGCGCCTTTAGTTCCCCTGCGTTTCCCGAGGCGAATGCGGCGGCGAATTTTTCGTTTTCCAGTGCCGATATTTGCGCTTTGGCGCCTGCCGCAAAAGACAGCAATGCAGAGGCGTTGAACCAATCGTCTATTTTTTGCTCTATATCTTGCAGGGCTGCAAATTGTTGAGGCGTTTTGTCTGCACATGTGAGAATTTCGGAAGACTGTCCCCGTTCGCGCCACGCGGCGAGCGCTTTTGCGTCGGCGAAGAATGTCTCGATTGATGCGGCGTCTATTCCGTCTAAACCCGAACGGTCTTTTTGCGGGGCAGAAACCGAAAGAATTGTGCCGAAAAGTTCCCTCAGAGAGCTGTCTTCGCCGCACGAAAGTTCCGTTATTATGCCGTCTGCGTTGAATGCCGACGCGGCGAAAATTTTGTTTTGGTCGGCAAAGTCGTCCACCGAAATTTCTTCGGAATCGGGCTTTCCCAAGTTTGTCAAAACCTCTTTTGCGCTCTTTAGCAGAATTGCGCCGTCGGAGGTTTCGGCTATTGAGTTGAGCGGCAACGATGGCGAGGATTTCAAAAGTTCGTCGGCGTCTTTGAGGCGCTCGCACGTCCATTTGCATGCCTGAATCAGTTCTTCGCGCCTGATTCCGCCGTCTGAATCGGCGTCTATAATTTCCAGCGTCTTTTTGTCGAGCGAAAGTCCGCTGACTGGGCAACTCAATGCGCTCCAAAGTTTTGGGTCGAGCGTTTCGAGGTTTTTTATGTCTTCGCCGCAGACTATGTTTACCTGTACTGAGCCTCCAGCTTTAAAGAAATTCCACTTGTGCCGATTTTCGTTCATTGGTGCGAATATTTTTCATCTTCGGCAATTTGTCAACAATCTTTTGGGCGCGTTTTTGCTTGATGAATGAAAATGAAGCATTTTTATAGAGTATTATGAAAGTTTCTACAAAAGGTCGCTACGGTTTGAGAATTTTAATAGACATTGCCGCAAATTCAAAGGATTCGCCGCGAATGGTTAAGGATATTGCTGCCGCCGAGGGCATTTCTTCAAAGTATGTCAGCGGGCTGGCTCTGAAGCTGCGCAATGCGGGTTTCATTAAATCGGTCAGGGGTGTCAATGGCGGTTATGTTTTGGCGAAAAGTCCCAACGCAATTTCCATTCTCGAGGTTTTCGAGGCGATGGAGGGCGAAGTTGCCATTGTAGACTGTCTTGCCGATCCGAATTGTTGCGGGCGTTGTGAGATTTGTCGGGCGAGGAACATTTGGAAGACTGCCAACGACTCTCTCAAGAATTCTCTGGGGTGGATTACGTTGGCCTCCGCCCTCTAAAAAAAGGCGTGAAATTGGCTTAAAAACGCGTT
>DAVZIV010000041.1:0-8616 GCA_052273125.1 Candidatus Merdousia sp.
GGTCAACTGTGTCGGAGCGCCCATATTTGACGCCCACGGTTATCCCGTTGCCGCCATTTGGATTACCGGTCCGCGCGAACGCATCAAGAACGAAGCCCTTGACGATGTCGGCGTAATTGTGAAATCTTTCGCCGACTCCATCTCCGCCCGTTTGGGTTACGGCCTCATCTAACTTTTTTCTTCTGGCGCGGGGGATTTTGCGTCCGCAAAATTTTTTCCCCGCTTTGACAGTGAATTTCGCAATGTTTTGGATTGCGGCTTGATCGAACCGATACCGCGTAATGCACAGTCATTCGACGGAAACCCGTCCGCTTATGGTATCGTGTAATAACACAAAAAAAGCAACGGAGTTTAGCCCGTTGCCTTTTTTGTGCCCAGACCCGCCCCGCTTGCTGGTAAGTCTCAGTTGAAAGATTACGCCCTTAAGCGGTTTTTCTTCGTTTGGGTCGCTATTCCAATAGAAACATTATGAGATTCATTGACAAAGCGGGGAGCTTTTTTCGTGAGAAAAATCCCCGCGCCGAAAGATGGAAGCGCACTTGCGCTTAGAGGAGGAGGCAGAATTCTTTGCCGGGGCCGTGGACGCCTTCGACAAGTATTCCCTCTACGTCGGTTGTTTTGGACGGACCCGCAACAAGAATTGTGTAGGGGGTATTGTCGAGAACCTGAGCAAAGCCCTCGCCCATTGTAAGAACAATGTCGCTTTTACTGAGGACGGCGACGTGCACCCACGGGGCGATGGTTATGAGCCTGTCGGCGGTGTCGCAGTCTTTGAGCGCCATAGTGCCGTTTTCGGCTATGGCAAATGACGCCTTGCTGACGCCGAAGTCGTATTGGTCGGGGTTGTTTCTGTCGAAATCGCGCACGAGGTCGAATTGGTTTTCAAGCCCGAGAGTACTTTCAAGCTTTGCGTCGGCAACGCCCCTTTTGCAGCCGAGCTCTTTCAGACGCGCAACCAAATCCTCAACGCTGTGAAAGATTTCGCCGTGGTTTGCCTTGAAGTTGCGCTCAAACGCCTCGACGGGCGAGCCGCTCGTGGCGGTTGTAGAAACCGTTTCCGCGGGCGTTATTTCGGGAAGGGACGCGGATTTTTTCTGTGCGCGCCTGACTGTGTTTATGAAATCCTGCTTATCCATTTTTTTTGAACCACTTTCTGAATTCGCCGCCTTTGAATTTTGGGAGCTTTCTTGCCTTGAGCCAGCGCCCGAGCGGGCCGACCCTGAATTTGTCTATTGGCATAAAGTTTGCCAACTTGTTGAACGGAACGCCGAATTTCCAAAGTTTGGGCGAAGTTGCCAAAACAGCCCACGCCTTGAAGCCGACATCGTTGGGCACTTTGCAGTGGCGGCGCTTTACTTCGTCGCGCATTTGCACGATTAGCTCGGGCAGCGGGATTTTTGCGGGGCATACCTGCGCGCAGCCGCCGCAGAGCGAGCACGCTTTGGGGAGGTCGGAGAATTTTTCAAAATCCTTTCCCGCCAAAAGCGGCGAAAGCACAATCCCGAGCGGCCCTGGGTAGACGGCGCGGTAGGCGTGCCCGCCGACGAGCCTGAAAATCGGGCATTTGTTCATGCACGCGCCGCAGCGCATGCACTTGAGAATGTCGGCAAAGCGGCTTGCGAGAATGTCGCTTCTGCCGTTGTCGAGGAAAATCAGATACATTTCGTCGGGGCTGTTTTTTGCAATGCCCGCGCCCGCGACAAAATCGGTGTAGACAGTCGTGTGCTGACCCGTGGCGCTTCGCCCGAGCAGGTTCAAAAATACCGAGAGTTCGCGAGCCGAGGGAATTGTCTTTTCAAAGCCCGCAATGGCGATGTGCGTTTTTGCGCCCGCCATCGAGAACCTCGCGTTGCCTTCGTTTGTGGCGAGCACTATTGCGCCCTCTTTCGCAAGAACGTAGTTGGCGCCGCTTATTACGGCGTCTGCCTCGAAATATTTTTTGCGCAGATACTTTCTGGCGTTGAGCGTGATGTGGGTTGGCTCTTCGTCGTACTTGGCGATTCCGTGCTTTTCAAACGACGCGGCGATGTCGTCGCGCTTGCGGTGTATGGCGGGTTTCACGATGTGCGAGGGGCGCTCGCCGTCGATTTGTATGATGAGCTCGCCCAAGTCGGTCTCCACGGCGTCGATACCGTGTTCGCCCAGAAACGCGTTAAGCTCGATTTCCTCAGTGGTCATACTCTTGACCTTGACCACGTTCTTGGCGTTTTTGCTTTGCAGAATTTGCAGAATCTGTTTGCGCGCCTCTTCGGCGTCTTTTGCAAAGAGAACCTTGATGTTGTTGCGCTGGAGCGATTCCGCCGCCTTTTCGAGATTGTCCGCCAAGTTTACCGATTTTATGGCGTTTGCCAGCTCGCGCAGATGAAGCGCCTTGCCGTCTTCTGGGTACGCCTGATTGAGGCACTGCTCGCGCCCGACCGTGCTGCCGATGCTCGCCTTTTCAAGGGCGTCTTTGATTTCGGGCTTTAGGTGTTTGCAGAATTCGTCTATTTGCTGGATAGCCATTACAAAAGTCCTCCGTTTTTCATTGCCGCGGCGTAGATTTCGCAGACGTGTTTTGCGGGGTATTCAAGCCCGAGCCTTGCGGCTATGCCGCGCTGGTGGAGCAGGCATGACGTGTCCGCCGACGTTATGACGTCGGGCTTGCACGCCAGAACTCTCTTTACTTTTTTGACGCCCATTTCCTCCGAGAGTTGCGGGAAGACAACCGAGAACGTGCCGCCGAAGCCGCAGCAGCCGTCGCTGTCGTATTCGGCAATCTCGATTCCGTCTATGGACTTTAGCAGCTTTTGCATTGCCGCGGGAGTGACGGTGTCTTTCGTGTGGCAGGAGTTGTGCACGGCGACTTTCGCCTTGAATTTGCCGCCGATTTTTTCCGCGCCGAGGGCGTTTACGAGGAAGTCGTTGAGCTCCCAAACGCGGCTTGCGAAGTGTCCTACACTTTCAAAAGTTGCCTTGTCTGAGTCTTTAAAGGCGATGAGGGCGGAGTCGAAAAGCATTGCCGCGCACGAGCCGCTGGGGACGACCACGGGGTAGTCGTTTTTGCCGAAGACTTTCATCGTGTGGGCTATGACTTTTCTTGCCGAGGCGAAGTCTCCGCTGTTGAAGGCGGGTTGTCCGCAGCAGGTTTGTTCTTCGGGGAAGAGCACTTCGCAGCCGAATTTTTTGAGGATTTCAACAGAGCACTTTGCCGCGTCGGCGAAGATGGCGTCGCAAAGGCACGTCGCCATAAAATTTATCTTTTTGCCCGTTATTCTTTTGTCGGGAGGTGTCATTGTCTTATTGTTTGATTTATGCGCTCCCAAACAAAAACCCGAATCGCGTTTTTTACAATTCTTTTCTTCGATTCGGGTTGTTTATTTTGGGGATTTTTTTGAAAATTTTGAGCACCGCGCGGCGCGCGGTCGGGCGTCAGCAGACCAAATCCTGAAAGTTGGAGAAGTTGGCGCTGAAGCCTCCCGGCAGGCCCTTGCAGATTACGCTCACGGCGTCGTGCGAGTGCAGGCTTTCAAGGTGTATGCAGGCTATTTCAAAATCCTTTATGCGCTTGTCTTCGTTGAATTCGCTGTAGAGAAGTCTTGCGGCGTCTTCTATGAATTTGGAGTACGCGCCGTTGAGTTCGGCAAACGCCTGTTCGTCCTCGCGCTTGACCATCGTCTGGGTTTCGGTCTTGAGGGCGTTGAGGCAGTGGTTGTGCATATCTTCAATGCTGATGTGGTCTCCCGATTCTATTTCGGCGCTGATTCTGGCGCGGCTGCGCTGCGAGTGGGGCACGCAGTAGACATCGCGCGTGTTGCGGGCGTGTTCGCTAAGCTCCGCAGAGCAGGGGCACGCCGAAGAGTAGACGAAGTCGAAGTGGACAATCTTTCTGAAAATGTCGAGGTCGTCAATCGAGCCTTCGTAGGTGCAGGTGTAGTACTGCCAAGCCGAGTTGCCGCTGCGAAGGCTGTTCTGGCGTATGGGGTACTCGAACGACACGCGGATTCTTGCGCGCGAGGTTTTGAGCTGCTCCTTCATTTTCACCAGTATTTCGCGCAGGGTATCGGGCGTGAAAATTCTGTCTTCAAACATATAGAACACCCGCATTATGCGCGACATATTTATGCCCTTGCAGTCCGCCGCCAGCGACACCGTAGCCGTCACCGACGCCTCGAGCGCGCACACAGTGCAGTCGCCGCGCATAAACTTAAGCGGCAGCTTGAAGTTGTGCATGCCCACCTGCATTATGGGAACGTTGGCGCCTTTGATTGCGTTTTTGTCGGCATTCTGAACGTCGGGCATTGTCTTTTTATACTCCGACGTAGCCTTGAACGATTCGTCGTAAAAGGCGTGGGGGTGGTGCGGTTGCTGCGTCTGTTTTGCCGACTGTGTCTTTGCGGTGTTCATATCGAAATTAAAGCGTCATATGATTTCCCGTTTGAGTTTTTTTGCAAGCAATTTTTGGGTTTTGCCGCGCGCGCTCTTCGGGCTATTTTTCGGCGGATTGGCGTAGAATTGCCGCGCGCACGCAGAACATCATGGCCCCCGAAATCACCAGTATTGCCGCGTTCGGCAGAAATCCGCCGGATATGCAGGCGTAGGCGAGGTTTAGCGCGAGCGCGGGCGTAAGCGCCGCCGTTGCAAGCTTTGCGCACTGACCGAGGGTAAAACGCCTGCGCGGAATATCGGTTAGGAACATAAAAATTCCCAGCATTGCCGCGTTCCAAAACACTACGCTAAACGCCGCAGCAAACGCGATGGATGGGAGCAGGCAGAATTTGATTACCCGCCACGGCGGCAGCGTCTGGGCGAGAGTTTTTGCATCTCCGTAGTCGAAGGCGCTTAAATCGAACGACACCTCCTCCGAATCCTGATAGACGCCAAGCCGCGTTCCCTCTATGGAAAATACGAGGTTTTTTGTCCTGTTTGCGTCGAGGAATTTTTGCGAAATTATCCCGTAGACGTTCCCGAGAGAGTCTTTTAACTCGATGTCCGCCCCCGCGTACGGTTGCACTTTGCCGCTTTCTATTTTTACTTCCGCGAGCGCGTTTTTTAGAGGGCCAATGTTTTCCGTATACGAGGCTTTTACCGGCGGGTAGATTGTCCGCAGAGCCGCCGCCGCAAACAGCACGCACAAAAACGCAAAGTAGAGCGCCGTCTTGCCCCAGCCCCACAGCAAGACTCTTGCATAGGCGTTAGTGTCGTGGAAATATTTTAAGGGCGAATCCATTTTTTTGCGTCAGAATTTTTTGAAATTTACGTCTCTGTTGAATTTGATTATGGAGTTGAAGCTTTCGGGCAGGGGCGCTTGGGCGCAGAAGTCTATTTGCACGCCGTCGAGCTCCATTTTCAGCGCGGTTTTCATGCAGTGCAAAAACAGCCTGTTTATTCCCGATGCGTGCCTTATTTTCTTGTTGACGGAGAAGTTCCCGTAGGTGGCGTCTCCGAGAATCGGGTGGGCGCGGCGGGCGCACTGCACGCGCAGCTGGTGGGTGAGCCCCGTTTTGGGTTTGAGGAACACGAGGGAGGTGTTTAGCCCGTTTTCGTCGAACTGCTCGACTTTGTATTCGGTCATTGCCAAGTGCGACTGTCCCGAGCGCGTCGCGCCGCCGACCGAGCGCAGCCGCCCGCCGACGTTGGTCGTCGAAATTCTGTCGCTCCAGAGCCCGCAGTTGGGCATTAGTTTGCCGACGACAACCGCCGCGTATATCTTTTCGACAAACTTGTTGCGGAATTGTTTCTTTGCCTCTTCGGCGGCTTCTGGGGTCGACGCGGCGAGTATGACGCCCGATGTGGGGGAATCAAGCCTGTTTACCAGATACAGGCGGCGCTTGAGCCCGTCGGCGTCGAGCCACGAGTAGTATTCGCCGTCGAAATTGTACGGCGCGCGCACAATTGCCGAGACCTCCGAATTGCCGCCGTTGGGGTGCGAGGCTCTGCCCGCCTTTTTGTTTATGGCAATCAGCCCGCATTCGTGGGCGGCTATCACGTTGCATTCTCTCGAAAGCGGTATTGCGTCTATGAAGTCCATATTATCTGTATAAAAAGTTGATTCTTACGCGTTGGGGCTGGTCGCCGAGGGTGTTTACCATTTCCTGAGTCCAGACGCCGTAGGGGGCTGTTGAGAGAATTGCCTGTTGGCAGAGTCCCGAGCCCGTCTGGGTGGAGGTGGAAAATAGAACATTAAAATTCGACAATTCGCCGTTTGTGTCGAGCCAAAATTCGACAACAACCTGACTTCCGTACGCCGATGACAGGTCGTATTTAGAACCCAAGAGATTCCATTGGCGCGAGATTGCCTCTATCATTCTCTGCTGGTATGCGCCGAATTCGCTAAAGCGCGAGTCTATAGCCACGATTCCCGCTTTCGACGGCGCGCGGTTGCTGTCCATCAGCGGACCCGCGGGTATTCTCATGCTAAGCCGCGGGCGTTTGCGCGGCGCGGGAATGTCGGGGTTGACGGGCGGCACGGGCGATTGCGCCTGTGTTTGTGTCTGCTGGGCGGATTGCGCGCCTGCCGCCGAGCTTTCCGCCTGTGCGGGGGAGTGGTACGAAATTTTTTCGGCGGGGCGCGTCGTGGTGTTAGCGTCCGACTTGCGGCGTTTGGGGACGATGAATGCGGGGGTGTCGTCGTCGAGGGCTTTGTCTATTTCGTCGGGCTGGGCGATGTCGTTGAAATTGTCGGTGATTGGGGCCTTCGGCGCGTTGCTTTCGGAGCTCTTTGTTCGGCTTTTTTCTCGGGCGTCGGTCTGACCTTTCTGCGCCTGTTGGTTTTGTGTTTTTTGCGTCTTTTCTTCGGCGGTATTTTGCGCGGCGTTTTGCGTCGTCGCCGTATTAGGCGCGGCGGGCGTTTGTGCGGCGTTTTGGCTTTGCTGCCGGCGTGCCGGTGTGTCGGCGGCGGCATTTTGCGCCTGTTGCTGTTGCTGCGGCGCTGCGGGTGTGGAAGATTTGCCCGTTGCGGCAGCGTCGTAATCCGAAGTCTGGGGGGCGAGTTCGCGTTGCAGAACGTCCATGACGTTTGCGGGGGCGAGTTTGTCGTCGGTGTTGTTTGTGCCCGATACAATTTTTTTGTAGCGACTGTCTTCCCCTTTGACGAACGGGCGCTGAGATTTCGAGTTCTTGTCGGGAAGTTCGTCGGCTGCCTGTTGGTTTTTGAACGATTCGGGCGCTGGATTTTTCGGCTTTATGTCGTTTGCATACGGGTTTGCCTCTACAAATTCGGGCGTTTTGCCGCGGATTTTCGGCGGCAGTATTTCAAGCGCCGTCTGCGATTTTTCGGGCGGGGTTGTCCACGCAAATTTGGCGGGCAGCGCCCCGAGCAAGGCTATGTGCAGCAGTATCGCCAGCGCAAGAGCCAGCGCCGCCGACAGCGCGTCTTCGGCGTCGGCGTTTTCCATGTACACTCTGCGTCGGTCTTCCGCCATTTGTCCTTTAAAAATCGGCTTCGTCGAGGAGTTTTTTAACGGTTTTCATGGGCAGCCCCATTACGTTGTCGAATTCGCCGTCTATGCGTTCTATAATCGATTCTCCGCATTCCTGCGCCGCGTACGCGCCCGCCTTGTCCATAACGTCCACTTTTGAAATGTAGTTTTGTATTTCGGCGTCGGAAAGTTTCCTGAATTTCACGCGCGATTCGTCAACCGCCGATTTTATGCAAAGTTTCGCCCCGTCGTTTTTTGCGACTGCCACGGCGGTAAAGACGCTGTGTGTCTTGCCCGAAAGTGCGCGCAGCATTCGTTTGGCGTCTTCAATGTCGCGCGGTTTGCCGAATGTTTCGCCGCCGAGTGCCACTGTCGTATCCGCGCCTATGACCGTTCTTTGCGGGTATTTTGTTGCGGTCGCAGCCGCTTTGAGTTCGGCGTTTCTTTCCACCAGCTCGCGCGGCGCTATTCCGGAAATTTCGCGGGCGTCGGACGGGCGCACCTCGAAGGCGTAGCCGGCCTCCTTCATAAGCAGGCTTCTGCGCGGCGATGCCGACGCCAATATCAAAATTTTCCCATTGTCTTTTAACATACTGTACATTCAACCCTACTTGAGCGCAAAAAGCAAAATAATTATTATATCCCGACATAAATGGACGTATTTTTGCGATTTTTCAAAAAATGATTGCAATGGCGTCTTTTTGCTAAATTATCTGTCCGCGTATGAAAAAGTTTGTGCCAATTTTGTTTGTGTCGGCGTCGCTGCTGTTGTGCTCCTGCGTGACGAAGGTTATGGTCGATTCCCCCGAGTTTCCCGTAGCCACCTACGACGATCTCACCAACGATTTTTCCGCAAAGGTCAAAGCCCCTCTTGCCAGCGTCTTCAAGGCGACCAACTTGGCTCTCGAGCGCGATATGGGCTTTTTCCGCTGCGGGCAGATTCCCAAAGACCGCGAGTGGTTCATCTATGCCCGAGCCAAGCGCGACATTCAGATGGTCGTCAACCTCAAGGACGAAGGCAACGGTGTTGTCAATGTCATAATCAGCTATGGGGACGACGATTTAGTTCTTTGCCAGAAGCTATTCAAGGCTATCACGAACAACCTCAAAGCCTACCAGTAAAAGGCGTGAGGGCGCGTTATTGTTGTTGGCGTGGTTTTATTCTAAGGGAGAAGGCGTTTTAAAAAACGCCTTTCTTTATTATAAAAACCACGCC
>DAVZIV010000042.1:0-8535 GCA_052273125.1 Candidatus Merdousia sp.
GCGCCCTCGAAGAAAACGACAACAAAAGCGAGCAACGCGCTTTGAAAACCCACGGCAGAATCAACGAAGTTTTGGCGGCTGTCAGCCGCCTGCAAGGAAAGTTGGAGAAATGAACAGGACAAAAATCTTACAGGCTCTGAACGCGTCGTATCCGTTCCGCCTTTCGCGCGAAACACTGCTTGCGGCAGTCAGAATTGACGGCGAACCCGTTTCCGACGCCGATTTCGACGCCGACGTGCAGGCTCTGTCCGCCAAAGGGTTCGTCGAAATTTCCCGAAGCGAAATCGACGCGGCGAAGCTGCTTTTTAAAATCGAAAAATCGGGCATTCGTTGGCTCGAGCAACGCAGGCTTGCGGAGGGCGGCATTTAAATGGCGCGAATCGGGACAGTCGAAAAAAGCCTTTCCGCGGACGAACTGCACGAGTTTTGCAGGCATCTTGCAAACCTGCCTAATTTGACGCTCGACACGATGCGCGAAGAGGCTGCGAATCTCGGCATAGAGCTTTCGCACGGGGCGGCAAGCCGTTTTAAAAACGGCACGTTTGCCGCGCATCTCGACCACCTGCGCCGCGCGAAGGAGCTTGTCATGCAGATTGAGCAGTTCGGCGGTGCGGACGCGGGCGCGAGCATTGCCGATGCGGGCGCAACCGTCCTGATGCAGCAGGTCTACGACACCCTCACGAGCGGCGAGCCGATAGACTTCGACACGTTTTCTAAAATCATTTCGCGCCTGCGCAGCGGCGACCACCGCCTGCGCGAACTCAACGCAAAACTCGCCGAATACCGCCGCCGCGAAGAGGAATGGCAGCGCAGGGAAGCCGAGCGCGAAGAGGCGAAAAAGCGGTCGCTTGCGGCGTTGCAGTCGGGCGGCGGGCTTTCGGACGAAGCCCTCGCGAAAATCGAATCAATCTTGGGAAGTCTGTAATTTTGAAAGAGACAAAAACAGTCAAGGCGCGCAACCGCCCCGAATTGAAAATGGGAATCTTTCTGCCCTACCAGTGGCGTTGGATTACCGACCGTTCGGCGATTAAGATTATGGAGAAGAGCCGCCAGATAGGCATTTCATGGGCGACTTCCTACGACGTTGTGCGCCAACAGTCGCTTGCGGCGACAAAGCTCGACTCGTGGATTTCCTCCCGCGACGAAATTCAGGCGCGGCTGTTTTTGCAGGACTGCAAGAAGTTTTCGGGGCTCTTGGACGTCGTGGCTTCGGAAGTTTCCGAAAAAATCTACAAGCTCTCCGAGAGCGAATCAATCACGGCGTTTGAGATGAGTTTTGCAAACAAGACCGTGATTCATTCGATGTCGTCGAATCCCGACGCGCAGGCGGGCAAACGAGGAACGCGCGTTTTGGACGAATTCGCCCTGCATAAAAACCCGAAGCTTTTGTATTCAATCGCGCTTCCGGGCATCACTTGGGGCGGGCAGATGGCGATTGTCTCCACCCACCGCGGCAAGCACAATTTCTTCAACAAACTTATCGAAGAAGCCCGCGACGGCGGCAACAAAAAGCGGGCTTCGCTGCACCGCGTGAGTTTGCAGGACGCGCTTGACCAAGGCTTTCTCTGGGTGCTTCAACAGAAACTCCCCTCAACCGATGCGCGGCAGGAGATGGACGAGTCCGAATATTTCGACTACGTGCGCAGCCAGTGCGCTGACGAGGAGAGCTTTTCGCAGGAATATATGTGCGTGCCCGCGGACGAATCGAGCGTGTTTATCACGTCCGACCTCTTCGACGCCGTTACCTACGGCTTGAGCGAAAACTGGCGCAAGCCGCTCGAAGACTGCGGCGAGCTTTTTGTGGGAATCGACATCGGGCACAAGCACGACCGCACGACGTGCTGGGTGTGGGAAAAGGTAGGCAACGTGTATTTTCAGCGCGAGTTGCGCGTTTTGCAGAACGCGAAATTTTCGACGCAGGAAGCGGAACTCTACCCGATTCTCTCGCTACCGAATATGCGCCGCTGCTGCATTGACGCAACGGGCATCGGCGCGCAGTTTGCCGAACGCGCGCAGGAGCGTTTCGGCAAGTATCGAATCGAAGCCGTGCATTTTACAAACGCCGTTAAGACCGACATGGCATACAAGCTCCGCGCGGCGTTCGAAGACCGCAACGTGCGCATTGCCGACGACCGCGAAATCCGCGCCGACTTCCGCTCAATTAAAAAAGAGGTCACGAGCGCGGGGGCTGTGCGCTTCGACGCCGAGCGCACCGAATCGCTCGGGCACGGCGACCGCTTTTGGGGCGCGGCTCTGGGCTTCTACGCGGGCGCGAAACCGAAAGAATCGTTTATCCAGCCCGTGCAACTAAACCGCAGCAGAAGGACTTTCTAATGGACATCACCGAGACAAAACACATCGGCATTGCGAGGATTCGCGAGGAGGCGCGGCTGCGCTACAATCCGCTGCGCAACCTCACGCCGCAGAAAATCACGCAGGCAATGGACAATTTCCACTGCGGATATTTGTCTGACGCCGCCAAAATCTACGACGCAATCAGGCGGCGCGACGCAATCGTGCAGGCCTGTGTGCAAAAGCGCAAACGCGCAACTTCGCGCCTTGCGTGGACAATCGTCGAAATGGGCGACGACGAAGCCGCCAGTGCGCAACAATCGGCGTTTTTAGAGGACTTTTTCAACAACATTGTCGTTTCCAGTGCCGCCGATGCCAACAAGCGCGGCTCGATGTCGATGCTCATCGAAAACATTCTGTCGGCTCTCGAAAACAAATACGCGGTGTCCGAAATCATCTGGAATCCGTCGGACGCGCCGAACCTTTCGGCGGAAGTCCGCAGTGTGCCGCTGTGGTTTTTTGAAAACACCGAGGGCTACCTGCGCTTCAAAAAATCATCCACCGACACGGAGGGAGTAGACCTTGAGAAGAACGGATGGATGGTGAGCGTTGCGGACTCCGCGCTGATGGAGGCAACCGCCGTCTGCTACATCGTAAAACGCTACGCGCAAAACGATTGGGCTGTGTGCTCGCAACGGTTTGGAATGCCCACGCCCGTCTACACGTCGAGTGCGTCGCGCGGCACGCCAGAATTCGAGCAGGCAATAGACGCATTGGCGAACTTGGTAAACGACGCAGGCATTGTCTGCGCGAGCGGCGAAACGTTCGACCTCAAACTGCCCAACGGCACGAGCGAGCCTTTCAAGACGCTCTCCGAGGCGATGGACAGATACATCGCGCTAATATGGCGCGGCTCGGATTTATCCACGCTTTCGGCGGAAAACAACACGGGCGCGAGCCTGCAAGCCGAGGAGAGCGAAATTTTGGAGGACGCCGACTGCGCCCTCGTCGAGGAAACCATAGCGCACTATTTGAGCGTGCCCGCGCTTGAATGGCGTTTCGGGCGGGACGTCAAGCCCGCGGCGTATTTGCAGCTCACCCGCAAAAACCGCAAGGACAAGCTCAACCAACTTGCCGTCTACAAGGGCGCGGCGGAGCTCGGCTGCGCCGTGGCAAAGCGCGACGTCTACGAAACGCTCGAATTGCGCGAGCCCGAGGCGGGCGAAGACACCGTGGAGCTTTCGGAGTCCGCAATGGGCACTGCGCCGATGTCGTTTGCGAATTCGCAATCGGGCGAAGGCGAAATCGGCGCGATGCTCGACGAACTCGCGGCGGCGAAAACAAAGGACATCGAGCCGCTTTTAAAACGCTTCGAGGAACTCGGCAAAATCACCGACACCGAAAAATACGCCGACGCCCTGCAATCGCTCTACGACGATGTTTTGAAACTTTCAAACGGCGGCGAAAATGAGGCCAAAGCGATGGAGAAAATTTTAAGGGAAAGTATCGGAAATGGGAAAAACTAAAAATTCGGCGATTTTGGGCGTTTTAAACGCCGAGGCGGGCAATCCCTCCAAAAAACAAACAAACGGATTTTGCAACGGTGTTTTGACGTTTTGCAACGCGGTTGCGTTCGAGCGTTCGGACGGCCGCCGCGGAAAATATCTGATTGCCCCCTTCGGCGACTGGCAAAACGGCGATGTCGTCCAGCGCGTCGACGCAACCGCCGCCGAAATTTTAAAGCGCAACCTCGGCTCGATTTGGGCGCGGGTGAAAAACGCGCTGGGCAACGCGTGCCCCGTTTACTACGAGCACCCCGACCACGAAGACGCCGAAGACAATCCGCCCAACGCCGACAAAACGCCGTACGGGCGCGTCCGCAGTTTGGAGACGCTCGCCGACGGCATCTACGCCAACATCGAATGGCTCGACGGCTTCGAGGCTCTGCCAAAGCGTCTGCAAATTTCGCCGCGCTGGAACGCCGTCGGGATTGCCGAAAACGTCGTGCGCCCGAGCAGGCTAATTTCAATAGGGCTTACGTCGCACCCGAACATCAAGGCGACTTCTTACGTGAACCATGCTGGAGCATGGACGCCATTGAAGGGGCAAGCCCCTTACGGCGATTGTAAAAACAATGCGCCTATCCCCAATTCTGAACTAAAACAAAAGGAAATAAATATGGACAAGGAAATCCTCAAACTTTTGGGCTACTCCGACGACGAAGCGCAAAAGATAATCGACAAGGCGGCCGACGCGCCCACCGACGTGCTCGAACGCCTCCGCACTGCGCTGACCGAAAAGGCCGCGCTTTCGAACGACCTCGAAGCCGCCAAAAAGGACGGCGAGGAAAAGGACAAGCAGCTTGAAGCTACAAAGACGGAGCTTGCCAATTCGCGCGATGCGCTGAAAAAGTCGCAGACCGCGCGGGCGGAGCTTGTGGTGGCAAACGCAATCCGCAGCGGAAAAATCATCGAAGCCCAGCGCAAGAGCGCGGTGAAGATTCTGGCGAACTCCGACGACTTCGAGACCGACGAAGCCGAACTCGCAAAAGTCCCCGACGCCGTAAAAACGAAATCCGAAACCGACGGCATAGCCGCCGCGGAAAATGCCGGCGAAAAGGCAAAGAGCGACCTCCGCGCGAAATTCGACGCATACGTGAAGGATAAAACCGCCGAATACGGCGGCGGACAAACCGCGTTCGACCGCGCTTGGAAGGAAGCCGAAGAAAAGTTCAAGGGCGCGTTCGGCGCGGAGGAATAATTCAACTCAACAAAGGAAAACCAATGAACGAAGGAACACACAAAAACAACATCACAAAAACGGCGTCCGCGACAATGCCGCGCGGGGCGTTCGTAAAACTCGCCGCCGACGACGCGGGCAAAGTGGAGGCCTGCTCGGCTACCGACACCGACGCGCTCGGCGTTCTGCTCGATTCCGTTGAAGCGGGCGACAACGTGGCTGTCGAACTGCTCGGGGTCTCCAACCGCACATTCGTAGCCCTCGCCGACGGCGAAATTTCGGCGGGCGGCAAAGTCTGCCTTTCGGCAAACGGCGCGGTCAAGGCGATTCCCGCAAAGGGCGCGAGCGCGCAGACCGTGCAGGTCGTGGGCTTGGCTCTGGGCAATTCGGTCGGCAAGGGCGACCTCGTCGAAATCGTCGCGCACCGCTGCCAGCAGCTGACAATCGCCGCACAGTAATCTCTAAAAAAGGACTGAAATGAAAAACAAAATCACACTTGCAAACAGCGACGCCTACAACGCCGCAAACCTCTCCGAACCGCTTTCCGCGTATTGCGCGGGGCTGCCCATCGACGACGGCGCGGCCGAACTGCTCGCGTTCATCGCGCCCGAAGTCAAAACCGCCAAACGCTTTGAATACACAAAATTCGGCGACGGCATAATGCTTGTAGACGAAGACGACGAACGCGCCGTCCGCGGCGAGTTCAAGGAAATCGACATCTCGGGCGACGTAGTCAACGCAAAGCTCGTCAACCACGGTCTGACCTTGGCGATCGACGACGACGAATTCTTCGCCGACTACGAACAGGAAGCCGTGAGAATCCTCAAAAACCGACTCGTCGCGAACGAACTTTCCCGCGCGGTCGCGATGGCGAAAGCCGCAGCGGGCACGCTCGAAAGCAAAACGTGGAAGAGCGGCGGCGGTACGAATCCCGACCTCGACATCCGCAAGCTCATCACCTCCGTGGGCGACAAGGGCGGCATAAACGCAAACCGCGTGCTCATCGGCGACGCCGCTTGGACATACCGCCTCGAAAGCCTGCTCGGCTCGCAAAACGTAGCCTCGGGCGGACAGGCGATGTTCACAATCGACACCCTGCGCGGCTTTGTGGGCGCGGAAAAAATCCTCACCTGCGACAAGCGTTTCGAAACGAAAGTCAAGGATTCCGACGGCAAGGCCGCCAAGGAATACAAGGCGTTCCTTGCAAACTACGTTCTGGCGTTCAACGCCCGCGACGGCATCAGCAAGTTCGACGCCTCCACGTTCAAACGCTTCGTCGGCGAAGAGGGCTTCAAGGTCTACGTCGAAAAGAAGACCAAGCGCACAATCGTCACGGTCGAGCACTATTCGCTGCTCGCTCAAACGGGCGTGGGCGCGTGCAAGGGGCTTTCGGTCTCGAACTCGTAATTTCCGACATCGGCGGGCGCGGGGCAAAACCCGCTCCGCGTCCGTCTTTCTTTAAAATTCAACAGCAGTAAATTTTCAAAAAAATGAATCCGGTTTTTCCATATTCGGGCGGCAAGAGGCGGCTTTTAAAATACATCTTGCCCGTGATACCCGAGCACTCAACCTACATTGAGCCGTTTGCGGGCGGGCTTGCAGTGTTCCTCGCCAAGCCCCGCGCGAAAGTCGAAGTCGTCAACGATTTGAACGCCGAAGTTTCGGGCTTTTATCTTTATGCGCGCGAGCACTTGGAGAGCCTGCTTGCGGAGATGGAGTGGTATTTGCACTCCGTGGACATTTTCAACCGCTTGCGCGATTCGCGCGGGCTCACCGAATTGCAGAAAGTGGCGCGGTGGTATCTCCTGAAAGTCTCGTCGTTTTCTGGCTTCGGCGACTACTACGCGCGGGATTCACGCGGCTATCGCGGATTTTCGCGCGACAGGCACGTTCCGCAGATTCGCGCCCTGCACGAGCGTTTGAAAGGCGTTTACATCGAGCGGCGCGACTGGCAGCAGGTGGTCGATTTCTACGACAACGAAGACGCGTTTGTGTATTTCGATCCGCCGTATTGCACGGGTGACAGCGGCACTTACGAGGCGTTCGCGCCCGAGGATATGGAGATTCTGCGCAACAGGCTTTACACGCTCAAAGGCAAATGGCTGCTCTCGTGCGACGGTTCGGACATCTGCCGCGAAATCTTCGGCGACTTTGCGCGTGTGGAAATACCCTTTAAATATTCGGCGGGCACGGGCGACCGTGTGCGCCCCGAGAAGTCGGAAATGATTGTCGCCTGCGACGCGCTTGCAGAGCCTTTGCAAAACGCCTGCAACCCCGCCAAAAGCCCGATTTTAGGGGGCGGCACGATACCCCCCCCCCCCGAAAAAACGCCTCCTGCCGTGCCTCTGCGCGGCGTAGGGCTGCTTGAAATTGCCGCTTAATCGGAAAGGAAAAATATGACTTGGATTAGTCTTACGGAACGAAACGTCGCAAAGTATCAGGCGGGCGGAATGGTCGAAGCCTACAAGTCGGCGGCGTTGTCGGACGAAACGCTCGAGCCGCTCGCCGAGGTAATCGCGGGCACGGTAAATCTCGTGCGCGGATACATCAAAACGGGCGGCTATTCCGTCGACCGCGACGGCTCGAAAATCCCGTCCGAGTTGGAAACCGCCGCTCTTGCAATAATCGTCGCCACAATCAAGCCGCGAATTATGCAGGAACTCTCATCGACGGAATCGGCGAACCTCTCCGACGCTCGACAGCTGTTGCGCGATATTGCCGCGAAAAAGTTTGACGTGTCAACTCCCGACGAGCCCGAAGCCGCTTCCGAAACAACCCAGTCAAGCGGCGGCTGCGCCCTTGTGCGCCCCGCGCGTGGAACGCCGCAGAGAAGCGATTATGACGGACTGTGAAAACGAACGCGAATGGTAAACGAAAAAGAATACTGACAAATGCCGAATCTCAACATCAGTCTTGCGCCCGACCGCGCCGCCGTCGAAAAGTTCGGGGCGCGGAAAGCCACGCCGTCTTCGATGACGAGCGCTCAGTGGGCACGCGTTGCGCCCGCTATCCGCGAAAAGTGCTTTTTCTCGGCGCGGGTCAACGACGCCGAAACGCTCGGCAAAATGCGCGAACTCATCGGCAAGGCTGTTGACACGGCGAAGCGCAACCCGAATGAGGCGTTGGTTTCGCAGGAGAAGTTCATTTCGGAGATGAAGTCGTATTTGCGCGGGCGCGGATATGCGGTTGACGGCACGGCATTGACCGACATTGCAAGCCGCCGACGGCTTTCGCTCATCTACAAAATGAACTACGACGAAGCACGCGAATACGCCAAATACACGCGCGGGCAGGATTCGGACGCGCTTTATATGTTCCCCGCTCAGGAGTTTTTGAGAGTCGAGCCGCGCCGCGTGCCGCGCACCGACTGGCAGACGCGCTGGCGTGCTGCGGGCGGCAAAATTTACGGCGGCAGAATGATTGCTTTGAAGTCCGATCCCGTCTGGACGAATCTCTCCAGATTCGGGCGTCCGTATCCGCCGTTCGATTTCGGCAGCGGCATGG
>DAVZIV010000043.1:0-8487 GCA_052273125.1 Candidatus Merdousia sp.
GAAACCCGCCGAGCGGGAAAAAGGCGGCAAATTGTGCTTATAAAACGCGGCTTTGGAAGCAACTGACGGTACGTGGCGTACTGAAGTACGCGAGCAGTGTGATTCCGAAACGCGTTTTTAAGCCAATTTCGCGCGTTTTTTTAGTGGGTGCGGAGATACTCGACACACTTCTTAATCTGGGGAATGTTGTTGTCCCAGTCGCCTTCATACTCAATCACGTAGTAGCCCTTGTAGCCCTGCCTGTCGAGTTCCGCCAAAATGCCCTTCATGTCTATTTCGCCTTCGCCGAAGGGAACAACCGTCTTGCCGAGAACGCCGCCGCCGCGGGCGTGGTCTTTGAGATGGATGGAGGCGACATAGCTCAAGCTGCTTGAGAGCCTTTACGGGATCGATACCCGAACGGCTCCAGTGCCCGGGGTCGGGATTTGCCTTGACGTTGTCGAAGCCCTTGATGTACTTTTTCATCACGCAAGTGTCCCAGTACTGGTTGCCCGCGTTAACGCCGTGGTGGTGCATGCACATGGTCAAACCGTACTTTTTGCACGCCTTGTCCCAGAAGGGAATCCAGTAGACGGGAGCTTCGGTGAGGACGCGTTCGCCGCCCATTTCCTTTACGAACTGGCAGGTAGCGTCGATTTCGGCTTCGGAACGCGCATGGGTTACGCCGAAACTTATGAACTTAAGATTGGCGTCCTTGAGAAGTTTTTTCATGTAGGCGCGCTGCTCGGCGTTCATTTTCGGCCCGACCTTTACGTTGGGATACTTCGCGCTGAGCTTCTGTCCGGGGTAGCATTCTATGCCGTCGAGATTCAGCGGCGCGAGCTTCTTTACGGAGTCTTCAAGCGTAAAGCGGTTTAGCGAATACGACTGAACGGCGACCTTGCGGGGCTGTTTGGGCGCATTGCTCTGGTTGTTGCACACCGCGCAACCCGCAAAAAGCATGGCGGCAACGGCGACTGTCAATGTAATAATTTTTTTCATACGGAAGGAAAACGTAGCGGGCGCAATTTTATTGGCAAGAAATTTCTAAAAAAAAAGCTTTATTTAAACGCCGCTTTGTATATGGTCTACTTCATCGCACACGAAACAATCAAACAACAAATATCGTATATATGAATAGAAGAGAGTTCACAAAAGCGGCGGTCGCCGCAATGTTGTCAACGGTAGCCTTGCGTACATCGTTCGGCGCGGTAAAAGTGTCCGACATAGCCGAAAGCACGTCGCCGTTTAAAAGCAAATTTGCCCCGCACTTCGGACTGATGAAAGCCACATTGAAGGGAATGTCGCTGACAGACCAGCTCCAGTTCTTCTACGACTGCGGGTTCAGGGCGCTGGAAGACAACGGAATGATGAGACGCCCCGTGGAAGTCCAGAAGGAAATTGCAAAGAAAATGGAACAGCTGGGGATGGAAATGGGAGTTTTCTGCGCGCATACAGAATGGAAACTGCCCAGTTTCACAGGTTATAAGGTGATGGGCGAGAAAAACCGACTCAAGAAAGATCCCAAAGCCGTGCGCGAAAGCCTTGTTGCCGTAATGAAAGAGGCGGTGGAAGTGGGCAAGCGCGTCAACGCAAAATGGTGCACCGTCGTTCCGGGGCTTGAAGACCCGTCGCTTTCGCCCGAATTCCAGTTTGCAAACGTGGTTGAAAACCTCAAATACATGAGCGATGTCTGCGCAAAGACGGGTCTGATTATGGTTCTCGAACCGCTGAACATTCTCAACCACCCCTCGCTCTACCTCAAGAGGGTTCCGCAAGCGTACGCAATCTGTAAGGCCGTCAACAGCCCCTACTGCAAGATTCTGGACGACCTCTACCACCAGCAAATCACCGAAGGCAACCTAATTCCCAATTTCGACGCAGCCCGCAGCGAAATTGCCTACGTACAGGTCGGCGATGTCCCCGGACGTAACGAGCCCACCACGGGCGAAATCAACTACAAGAACGTCTTCCAGCACCTCTGGGACAGCGGCTACCGCGGTATAATCGGCATGGAACACAGACAGAGCGACAATTCCGCCGAAGGCGACAAAAAGCTGCTAAAAGCCTACCGCAGCGTGGACGTTGCCTAACCGAAATTAAAAATTCAAAAATTCGACGGCATTCGTCGAAAAAACAGGAACGCAACTTGCAAAAGTTGCGTTTTTTTTTTGCGCCTGAAAAACGCGCCACCGCATTCAAATGCTTGCGAAACGGCGCAAAAAAAGACCGCGCCGTTTGCCGCGCGGTCTTTTGCAGTATGAAATGTAAATTCTATTTGCGTCTGCGCCAAGCGGCAAACGCCAAAGCCAGCGCGCCGAAAACCGCAGCGAAAGTCGCGGGTTCGGGAATCGAGGCGGAATACAGATACGTGTAGCCGTCCTTTGTAATCGTGGTCAAATCCGTGAGGACAGCGCCGTTGTGCTTTGCCGTGATGACGGAAGGGTCGAAATTTTTGCCGGACCCCCAACGGAAGAGGTTGTTGTCGAAATCTTCAATTACGAAAGATGTCTGGGCGAAATCCAAATAGAGGAACGTCAAGAGGCTGCCGTTGAGCTTTACGTTCACCGCAATGTTGGTGAGGTTTTTGTTCAGCTCGACGGTTCTCAGCGTAATCGCCGTGCCGATTTCAATATTGATGCTTTTCGTATTGTTTGCGACATACAGACCGAACGCCTGATCGGAAGTCGATACAAAAACATCGGACATTGCCTTGAACGTTGCGTTGTCGAACATTACAAGGTTTCTGTTTGTCGTGTAGATTTTGTGCGTAATGCCCGCGGCAATGTCGAAAGTCTTGCCCGCCGCCACGCCGAGAAGGTCTACCTTGCAGTCGTCGGAAAGACTCTTGATGTTGAACGCGCCGTCGAGTCTGCCATTCTTCGTGTCGAGGTCGAAAGAGCCGCCGTCAATCGTGATGACGTTGTTGCCCCCAATCCACGATGTTCCCGCAGTCTTGAACACCATCTTTGAACCTGCGCCGGAAATGTTGATTTCAAACGGAACGCCGTTGCCGCTGAACGCGGGAATGTTCGTCCAGTTCAATACGCCGCCGTTGGAAACGTTGAACGCGTAGGTAGGCTTAAAGCCCCTCACCCATTCAACCGACGAAAGGTTCATGTTGACGGTAGCCGCGTCTACATTGAAAGCGCCTATGCGCGCCGCAGCCTTGCCCTCTGCAATGCTTACATTCAAAACGTCGGCGGCGGAATTGCCCTTGAACGTAAAACCGTTGAAGGCAAAGTATTCCTTATTGTCGAGATTCGAGCCGTCGGTGTTGTTGAGAACCAAGTTGACGTTGGTGTGCCCGTTGAGATTGAGCGATCCCCTCGGGTGTTTTGCGCCCGCAAAAGTGTGGGTAATGGTGATGTCGCTCGCCTCCACGGTGTAGTCGGCAGTGGCTTCAAAATAGCCCTCGGTGTTACCCGTGAAAGTTCTCGGGAAAACGTTTGCGGCATTCGCCGAAAGCGCCGCAACGGAAGCGGCTATCAAAGGTAAGATTACTTTCTTCATATATTTATCCTTAATTTTTAATTTAGGTGAGCCGAAATTACCCCCCCCCAGCAATTTGCAAGTCTTTTTTCAAAAAAAGCCGATTCTTGAATTTCCGAACGGCTTTGCATGGCGGCGTTTTGACGGGGGATTCAAAAAAAACTTGATTGGAAAGCGGTTTAAAGTAAAGTCGGGCAAATGAGAATTTCGTTGAGGGTTGCGCTGTGTCTGACGGCAATGCTGCTGGTGTCCATACCCGCGCTGTGCGCATTCGTATTTTCAAGCCTCTCAAACAAAACGCTCGATTCGGCGGTTGTAAAACTCTACGACGACGCCGACGCGGCGGCGGCAGTCCACGCCACCCTCGACATCTACAGAATGTGCGACATTCTCGCCGTTCGAGACCAAAATTATTCAGACTCTGTGGAAAACGCGCTTTTGAAGGAGTTTGAAAAACTCGGCGCCGCAACGCTCACGCGGCAAACTTTTGCGCGCGAAATACGCTCCGCCGACGACGAAGCGCCCGCCCAGACAATTCCCGTAAGGCTTCTGCAATTCGGCAAAACCGTTGCCGACTGCGCCGACGCCGAAAACAGGGGAAGTCCCGTCAACAAAATCTTCCAAAATCTCAAGAAGAAATTCTCGTGCGATTTCACATTGCTTGTGAAAACCTCCGACGGCGATTTCCTGCGCCTTGCAAGCACCTATTCGGACACCGCGGGCAAAAACATATCCGGCACATACATTCCGTCAAAGGTTGAAAATCTGCAAAAATCCGCCGTTGTGGAGACGCTCTCGGCGGGCGCCAAATACTCGGGGTTCGTTTCGGCGGGAACATCGACCATAGCCGTCAACTACATTCCCATTTTCGATTCCGACGCGCAGGTCATAGGCGCGTTCTTCTTCGGCTTCGAGCACAAATCCGTAAAGGATATGGAACGCTACATAGCCTCGCTCAACGCCCCGCAGAAGCTCAACGCGTGGGTCATCGACGAGTCGAACCCCGAAAACCCCGTAGTAAAAATAACGCAGGAACAAAGCGATTTAAATTCGAGCATTAAAGACGCAACCTCCAAAGTGCGCAAAAACGCCGCCTTTGAAATAATAGAAAAAAGCCGCGTTCTAAAACCGTGGCGCGTGGGCACGGAAACGTTCGCCCCTCCGAGCGCCGACGGCAAAAAATACATGCTCACATACGCCTACTACCGCCCGTGGAAATGGGTCATTGGCACTCTCGGCGAACTCGGCGACTACTCCGCAAACGCCGCGGCGGTTTCCGACAAATTTCCCGACACGCTCGCCGATTACCTGCCGCAGATTCTGGCATTTTCGCTGTGCGCGTGCCTGATTGCAGCCCTTGCCGCGGCGCAGCCGCTTCGCCGCATCTGGCTGCTTGCCGACGCCGCGCGCGCAGCAGCCGAAGGTTCGCCCTCGCTGGCGAGAAAAATGGTGGAAAATTTCGAGGCGCGCGGGCACTCCATGGCGGACGAAACGGGCGCGGCGCTTCTGAGCCTCAAGGCTGCCGCCGCACACTTGGAGACACTATCGCAAGACATCGCCGGCGACGCCGCCGCCCTCGCAAAGGGCGCGGCGAAAATTGCAGCATTCGCCCGAAACGCCGAAAACATCAACGACGACGAGCTTGTTCAAATGAAAAGCATAACGCGCACGGGGCGCGCCATTTTGGCGTCGTCGGAAAGCCTGAAAAAATCGGCGGCGGTATCCGCGGGCGAAATCCAAAAGGCGCTCAACCTCAACCGCGAGTGCGAAAACGCCATTGACGCCCTGATGCGCAAGTACGACAACCTCTCGGCGGCGTCGAACAGCGTATCGCAAAAACTGTCGGCTATTAACGAAAATGCCGAAAAAATAACAACGCTTGTCGGCGAGATTTCGGAAGTGGGGTTGAAGACGAATATGCTTTCGCTCAACGCGTCGATAGAGGCGGAAAAGGCGGGGGAAGACGGCCTTGGCTTTGCGGTTGTCTCGCGCAGGATACGCGCGATGGCCGACAGCGCCGCAAAGGCGTCGAACGACATCGGCGAAATCGTACAGCAAATGCGCTCGAGCGTAAATTCGGGCGTGATGGAAATGGACAAATTCAGCGCCAGCATGCGCGACAACTCGCGAACCACTGTCGCCACGGCAAAAAAGCTCTCGTCCACGATTTCAAATATGGAGTCCGTCGGGCCGCGCTTTGAAAACATCGCCGAGCGAATTTCCGAACTCGGCAAAATAGCCGTTTCAATAACGGACGCCATTCAGGACCTCGCCGACGAAACGTCGCGCGTGCGCGAAAACCTCGCCGAGCTTGCCGACGCCGACAAAAGCGCGGAAATCCTCGGCAGGGAGGTCAAACTTGCAAACGGAATAAACGGCGGGCGGAAATGAAATACTCAATGCAAAAAACCTTCTGTGTCTTCGCCGTCGCCGCCGCCGGTATATCGGCGCTCTACACCGTCGCCGACACCGCCGCAAACGCCTCCGACGCGCGCTCGGCAACCGAGAGGCTCTTCGACGCATTCACCCAAAAACTCGTCCGCGGCAAGGCGGAGGAAGTCCTGCGCGAATGCCAGATTGTCCACCGCTGGGTGTCTTCGGATTTCGACGAAACACTCCAGATAGTGCGTGCCGAACTTGCCGAACTCGGCGCCCCGCAAATAAGCGGCGGCTACATTCCGATGAAGACATCGGGCGCAGGCGGGGAATCCGCCGTCATGGAAGTGCCCGTACCGCTCTTCGGCGAAACGACTATGATTCCCGAGAGGGATTCGCAAAACCGTCCCGTGAAGAACAACCCCGCCGCCGATGCAATATTTTCGCGCGCGGCAAACGGCAAGAACGTATATGTTTCGCTGCTGTCGAAAGTCAGCGCCACGGGCGAAATGCTGCGCGTTGCCACAATGCTTGAATCGCCCGACGGAAAGCCGCTGCTGGGGACGTTCCCTCAGGACTCCGACGAGCCCGCCGCCCTGCCGCACGCAATGCTTGCGCGCAAGACGTATTCGGGCGTCCAGAAAATCGGCGGAGACTATTTCCTGAGCATTTGCGAGCCCGTCATCGACCAGTACGGCGAGGTCATCGCGGCAATAGAGCTACTGAAAAAACTCGACGACCTCGGGCACTTTTTCGAGAGCCTCGAAAGCGTCCGCATAGGCGAAAACGGCTACTTTTGGGGCGTGCGCATTTCCGCCGACGGCAACCACATTCTGCGCTTCTGCCGCGAAGCCCGCAAGGGTGCTCTGCCGCCCGACGACGTGAAAAACCTCGGCGAGCTCGGCGCCTACACCGACGAAATAGTCGACGCGGCCGTATCCGCGGGCGAAAACAAAATAGTCTTCCGCCCGACGGAATCCTATGTGGAGCTCTCCGACAAGGGCGGCGTAGAAACCGCGTTTGCATATTTCAAGCCGTGGAAGATGATCGTCGGCGCAACCGTGCGCCCCGACAATTTCGACGCCGCCCGAAAAAAAATACTCGCAGCCATAGACGACAGGCTCGCGCTTTCAATTCCCGTGGCGCTGTTCGCGGTATTCGTGTCGGCGCTCATTGCGGCGTCGTTCGTTTCGAGGCTCTCGGCGCGCCCGCGCAAAATTATGGAGGCAATGGCGGACATAAAGCGCCTCGACGAACTCTCGGCATTCAGGAAACTCTCCGCCGACTACGACGCCCCCGTAATTTCCATAATCGAGACCGAAAACTTCAAGCGCCACACCCTCGGGCTTGCAAAGTCGGTTTCAGCGTACGTCAAAACTCTGGCAAACCTCGCGGGCGAAATCTCCGAAAGCTCCGCCAAAATGGGCGATAAAATTTCCGGCATCTCCGCCGCGACCGAAGAAAAAATTTCAAAGCTAAACGGAATTCAAAACGCCCTCGGCGTCATAGCCAAAACCGCTCAGGTTCTCAACGAAGACTCCGCCGGCGCACTCGACGGCATGGGAAATTCGCTCGGCGAGATGAAGGACGGCGCGTCGCTGCTGCTCGAGCTTGAGGAAAACGCAAAAACGCTCGTGTCCGATTCGCAAAACGTGGAATTCCAGCTTTCCGAAATCAAGGACAAGGCTGACAGGGTTGCCGCCGTTGTCTCCGACATTCGCACAATAGGCGACCGCATAAATATGCTTTCGGTAAACGCCTCCGTGGAAGCCGAACGCTCCAAAGACGCCGCAGGTTTCAAGTCCGTGGCAGTCGAAGTGGCAAAGCTATCCGACACAACCGCCGCAGCCGCCGCAAGAATATCCGACACCGCCGCGGGTATGTGTGCCTCCGTAAAATCGGGCGTTGCAGAAATGAAGAATTTTTCCCTGATTATGCAAAGCTGCAGGGAATCGGTCAAAAACGTGCGCGAGACAATTTCCACCGCCCAAAAAAATACGATGGAGCTTTCCCCGAAATTCGGTGATATGTCGAAAAGCATATACGCCCATGCCGACAACGTCGCCGTGATCGAGGAAAACGTCAACAAGCTCTTTGAAAAGGCCGCCGAAAGCAAAAGTACAGCCGCCGAGCTCAAAGCCGACATAGAAACGCTTGCCGCCACCGCCGAAGCCATCAAGCAGCGTCTCCAAAACTTCCGCCCATGCTGAAAAACGCGCGAGGGCGCGTAATTTTTTTGTTTTGTTTTTATATTTTTTCACGGAAAAATTTATAAAAACAAAAAAATTACGCTCTCGGGCATCATTCAATTTTACTTCGGACTAGCGGGCTTCAGCCCGCCTACGCCTCGCAAAATATGAATCCTGCCTCGAGCCTCGCGCGTTTTTCCAACTCCGAAAGTGGGTTCTAAGCCGATGGTTTTCTTTTTTTTTGTATGCCCGCTCGGCGGGTTTCGTTCTTGTGGCGCGGTTATTTTTAGTAAATTTATTTTACGTTTCATCGTATTTAAAATACGATAGTCAATTATTTATTATTCCAAAACGTTGAATTCCTTGATTTGAGACTCTTATGTGTTTTATCTCAAATTTGAACTACAAAAAATCTGCTATTCACACACGCGTATATTTTTATAATATTATA
>DAVZIV010000044.1:0-8442 GCA_052273125.1 Candidatus Merdousia sp.
ATAAATTTTCGTCGATGATTACGCGCCCTTGCGCGTTTTTGAGGAGTTGGCGAGCTTTTGCCAGAGCGTAGTCGCGATTCATCTTGGCGATGAAATCGAGAGTGATGCCCTTGGGACAAACCGCCTGACATTCCCCGTAGTTGGAGCAGTTGCCAAAGCCGAGTTCCTGCATCTTTTCAACCATCGCAATGGTGCGCTTGTCCTTTTCGGGAGCGCCCTGCGGCAAATAGTTTAGATGGCAAACCTTTGCCGAAGTGAAGAGCATAGCCGAGGCGTTGGGGCACGCGGCGACACACGCGCCGCAGCCGATGCACTGGGCGGCGTCCATGGCCTTGTCCGCAATTTCCTTTGGAATGAGGATTGCGTTTGCGTCCTGCGGCGAACCCGTGCGGGCGGAGATGTAGCCGCCCGCCTGCTGAATGAGCTCGAAAGCGTCGCGCGATACGATGAGGTCCTTCTTGACGGGGAACGGGCCCGCTCTCCACGGTTCTACAACGATGGTGTCGCCGTCCTTGAACTTGCGCATATGCAGCTGGCAGACGGTCGTTTTTGCTTCGGGGCCGTGGGGAACGCCGTTGATGGTCATGGAACACATACCGCAGATGCCTTCGCGGCAGTCGTGGTCGAAAACGATGGGCTCTTTGTTCTGCTCTACAAGCTGTTCGTTGAGAATGTCGAACATTTCGAGGAACGAGCTGTCTTCGCTGACGTTGTCTACGGTGTATTTTTCAAAATGACCCTTGTCGTTTGCGTCTTTTTGTCTCCAAACTTTAAGATGAATTTTCATTACAATACCTATGATTTGATTATTTGTACGAGCGGACGACAGGCTTTACTTCGTCGTGCGTTATGGGTTCCTTGTGGAGAATCGGGGCTTTGTCGTCGCCGGCGAATTCCCATACGGAGGCGTAGGAGTATTCGGCGTCGTTTCTCTGCGCCTCGCCGTCGGAGGTCTGGTATTCGACTCTGAAGTGCGCTCCGCAGCTTTCCTCGCGGTTGAGGGCGTCGCGAACCATAATTTCGGCGAATTCGAGGAAGTCTGCAACCCTGCCGGCTCTTTCAAGCTCGGTGTTGATTGTGTCTTCTTCGCCAACTACCTTGACGTCCTTCCAGAATTCCTCGCGGATTTGCGGAATCAATTCGAGAGCCTTTGTGAGGCTTTCCTTTGAGCGCGCCATGCCGCAGTATTCCCACATGACCTTGCCGAGTTTGATGTGGAAGTAGCGGGGGCTTTTCGTGCCCTTGACAGCCATGAGCTTTGCGATTTTGTCCTTGACCTGCGCTTCGACTTCCGAGAATTCGGGCGCTTCCGTCGAGACGTTCTGCGCGCCGACTCTCGCCAGATAGTCGGGGAGCGTGTAGGGGATTACGAAGTAGCCGTCTGCCAAACCCTGCATCAAAGCCGATGCACCGAGGCGGTTTGCGCCGTGGTCGGAGAAGTTTGCTTCGCCCAAGACGAACAGACCCGGAATCGTGCTCTGGAGGTTGTAGTCTACCCAGAGACCGCCCATCGTGTAGTGCGACGCGGGATAGATTCTCATCGGTGTTTTGTATGCGTTTTCGCCGGTGATGCGCTCGTACATTTCAAAGAGGTTGCCGTACTTTTCCTTTACGACATTGAGACCGTCGCGCTTGATGGCGTCGGCAAAGTCGAGATACACGCCTCTGCGTTCGCCGTTGACTGCGGGGCCTACGCCGCGCTTGTCGTCGCAGGCTTCCTTTGCGGCTCTCGAGGAAATGTCGCGCGGGGCGAGGTTGCCGAAGCTGGGATACTTTCTTTCAAGGTAGTAGTCTCTGTCGGCTTCGGGAATGTCGCTGGGGTTCTTCGTGCAGTCTTCCCTCTTCTTGGGAACCCATACGCGGCCGTCGTTGCGCAAAGATTCGCTCATGAGCGTGAGCTTGCTCTGCTGGTCGCCGTGCTGGGGTATGCAGGTGGGGTGAATCTGCGTGAAGCAGGGGTTTGCAAAGCCCGCGCCGCGGCGATAGCAGCGGTATGCGGCGGTTACATTGCAGCCCTGTGCATTTGTGGAAAGGTAGAATACGTTACCGTAGCCGCCAGTGCAGAGCAGAACGGCGTCGCCTGCGTAGCGCTCTATTTTGCCGTCCACGAGGTTGCGCACGATGACGCCCTTTGCGTGTTCTTCGCCGGATTTTGCGTCCTTGACTTTAACCAAGTCGAGCATTTCGCGGCGGGTGTACATCTTGACTTTGCCGAGGGCAATCTGTCTTTCGAGCGCCGAATATGCGCCCAAGAGAAGCTGCTGACCCGTCTGGCCTCTGGCGTAGAACGTGCGGCTGACCTGAGCGCCGCCGAAGGAACGGTTTGCCAACATGCCGCCGTATTCGCGGGCGAAGGGAACGCCTTGGGCTACGCACTGGTCGATGATGTTTACGCTGACTTCCGCCAAGCGGTAGACATTGGCCTCGCGCGAACGGAAGTCGCCGCCCTTGACGGTGTCGTAGAAGAGGCGGTAAATGCTGTCGCCGTCGTTCTGGTAGTTTTTGGCGGCGTTGATGCCGCCCTGAGCCGCGATGGAGTGTGCGCGGCGGGGGCTGTCCTGATAACAGAAGCAGAGCACGTTGTAGCCCTGTTCCGCAAGAGATGCCGCTGCGCTTGCGCCCGCCAGACCGCTACCTACAACAATAACCTTGTATTTGCGGCGGTTCGAGGGGTTTACCAGCTTTGCGTGGAATTTGAAGTTCGACCACTTTTGGTCGATTGGACCTTCCGGAATTTTGGAGTCTAAATTCATTTTTAACCTTTATTTGGCGGTGTTTGTTTTGGGGGCGGCAACCGTCGTGATTGCGGCGGCGGGGGCTGCCTTTTCGGCGCACTTGATTTTGGAGCAGTCGTACTTGATGAAGATTTGCCCCTTTGTGTTTTTGAGGGCGTCGTACTGTTTAAGCATGCACTTTACGGGGACAATCTGGCAATCGGTGTATTTGGAAACGAGGATTGCCGCGGGGTTGACGCAGAAGCCGAGCGCAATTACGAAGCAGTAGACAACCGCAACCGTGTTGAGAATGTATCTCCACTTTTCGTTTCTGAAACCGACGCTCTGGAACATGCTGGAGACGCCGTGCGAGAGGTGGAAGGCGATTGCGAGCATCGCCACTATGTAGCCTGCGGAAACCCAGACGTTGGAGAAGCCCAAAACGAGCATTGCATAGACGTCATGAAGGACTTTGCCTTCGTACATGCCCGATGTCGCGCGCCATTCAAGCTGCGTAAATTCGGGGTTGAGACACAAAACCGTGTAGTGCAAGAGGTGTACGACAACAAAGAGAATAACCAGCGTGCCCGTGTAAATCATGGTACGGGCGGCAAGCGTACACGCCTGCGACTTCTTTACCGAGTATGACTGCGGTCTTGCCTTGGCGTTTTCCACAACCAGCAGATAGGCCAGACAGAAGTGGAGAACGAAGCAGGCTGCCAGCCCGAGTCTAAAGCCCCAGAGAATTTCCCAAGGCAGCGTTTGCAGGAAGTTCGCGTAGGCGTTGATAGCCGACGGGCCTTCGAAAACTTGCAGGTTGCCCAACATGTGTATGAGCAGGAATGACGCAAGCACGAAGCCTGTGATTGCCATCACGAACTTCTTTATGAGCGTTGTCAGAATTGAATTTTTGATACCCATGATTTTTGTTCCAGTTTTGTTTACAAAAAATTGAGCCTCCAATCTATGCAGATTTTACGCCTCTTTTCAATTCTTTTTTCCGCATTCAATTCAAATCGGTGGCGGCTTTTTGCTCGGCGGTTTTTCCGCGCGGGGCTTGACCGCGCTTCGGGTGTCGGTCTCGGACCCAAAAAAAAAGGCGCAACTGATTGCGCCTTCCGTAAAATGTTTTGCGTGGTTCGTCGGGGCTATTTCGATACAATCAGAAGCCCCAAGCCCAAGATGAAGAACACGAACATCAGGGCGATGAGCGCGTTTACCTTTGTGCCCGCGCCCTTGAATTCCTTCCAGATGAACACTCCCCAGAAAGCCGAGACCATTGTTGCGCCCTGTCCCAAGCCCCACGAGAGCGAAACGCCTGCAAGCGTCGCAGAGAGGAAGTTGAGGCTTGTGCCCAAGCACCAAATCGAGCCGCCGAGTATGCCGATGAGGTGCGTTTTTGTGCCGCCCTTTTTGAAGTAGTCGGCAAGGGGAACTTTTTCGCCCTCGATGGGGAAGAGCATATTCACCGTGTTGAATACGAAGTTCGAAAGGAAAATGCCCAAGGCAAAGAGAACCATCACCGTGTAGGAGGTCATTTTGCCCGCTTCAAAAACAAGCTCTCCCTTTGCGTCGGGCTGAACCATTGCGTCGGCGACAAAGCTGTAGAACAAGCCCATCAGCGAGCCCGCCAAAATGGAAATTATAATGCCCTTGACGGCCGATTTGCCGTTTTCGCCGCCGCCCTTGACGGCAAACGCCACCGCGTTGAGCAGAATTGCAAGTACAATGCACGCCACGCCTGCGCCCAGAAGATATGGGTTGCACTGGTCGGGCTGGTAGTTTTGGATTACGCCGATTACAAGCGCCAATCCGACGCCGATGGGGAACGCCACAGCCAAGCCCGCTATGTCTATTGCTATTACAAGGAGAATGTTTGAGAAGTTGAAAATCACGCCGCCCAAAATTGCCGAGCCTATAAGTTCGCACCTGCCCTGCGCGAGGTCGGGGAGGAACGCCCTGCCGCTGTCGCCGAGCGAGCCCGCAGTGAACGCCGCCAAGATGGAGAACAAAAGAATGCCGAGGGCGTAGTCCCAATAGAATAGCTGGAATTTCCAGTCTTTGCTTGCCAGTTTTTGGGTGTTGCCCCAAGAGCCCCAGCATATCATTGTAATTACGCACATTATCACCGCCACGGGATAAGACGTCACTGTAAACATATATTTCCTTTCGTTCTTTGTTAAAGGGAAGACGCATTTGCGGCGCGCGCCGCCATCGCGTGAAATTTCGGGAGCTGATAAAACACAAAAATTCCCTAAATATCAATCCAAAACGAACAAAAAGCCCGAAATTGCGGCTAATCCCACGGCAGCTTTATGCCGCGCAGCGGCTCGAGCGTTTCGGCGAGCGGATTTTCTTCGAGCATTTTGCCCGCGTTTAAAATTCCGTTGGGGTCGAGTGCGCGCTTTATGCGGCGCATAATTTCAAGCTCGGCCGTCGAATGCTGCTTTTTCATATATTTCGACTTCAGAAAGCCTATTCCGTGCTCGCCCGAAACCGCGCCGCCAAGCTCTATGACTTTTTCCACAGCCTTTGCCATAGCCGCGCGCGCCCTCTGCTTTGCGTAGAGTTCCGCCGAGTTGTACATGAAGTGTATGTGGTAGTTGTCGTCGCCCGAGTGCCCGAAGACGGGCGTCGGCAGGGCGCATCTTTGCCCCAGAGCTTTGTAGAAGCGGAAAAATTCCCCGAGAGAGGCGTGGGGCAAAACTATGTCCTGATTGACTTTTGAGTCGGCAAGCATGTACATTGCGGAAGACGCCTTGCGGCGCATTTCCCACAGCGTTTGCCTCTCGTCTTCCGATTTTGCCGCGCGGGTGTCGGCAAAGAGCGCGGCGCATTTTTGCGCGTCGGCTGCCGCCTCCGCGGGCGTTCCGTCAAATTCAACGAGCAGGGCTGCCTTGCCTTTGGGCAGGCTAAGCTCGGGGGCTTTTTGCGCCACGCAAGAGATTGTAAGCGCGTCCATAAACTCCAAGACGCACGGGCGCAGCCCCGACTGCATAAGTGTTGCAACGGCGTCGAATGCGTCGAAATCCGTATCGAAGAACGCCGCGATTGTTTTGAACGCCTGCGGCACGGGCAGGAGTTTCAGCCACGCTTCGGCAACCACGCCAAGCAGACCCTCCGAGCCTATGAACAAGTCGCGCAGGTTCAGCCCCGCCGAAAATTTTTTAAGCGGCAGGGCGCACTTGAGAAAATTTCCCTCGGCGGAGAACGCCGAAAGCGCCAGTACGTTGTCGCGCGTAGTGCCGTATTTTAGCGCCCGCAGACCGCCCGCATTGCAGGCGATGTTGCCGCCTATGGAGCAGAATTTGTAGGAGGATGGGTCGGGCGGATAGAAAAGCCCGAACTTGCGCGCCTGAGCGTCCACATCGGCGTTGACTGCGCCCGCGCCCACATGGGCGACTCGCGCAACGGGGTCTATTTCTATGAAGTTTATTTTTGAAACGTCGAGGACTATTTGCGCGTCGACGGGAACTGCGCCGCCGCAGCAGCCCGTTCCGGAGCCGCGTATGGTGATTTGCGCGCGGCACTCGTTTGCAATTTTGAGAGCGGTACCGATGTCCGAAATTTTCCGCGCAAAGACTACAGCCAACGGGAGCACGCTGAAGCGCGAGTGGTCGAGCGAGCAGTCGAAGAGCGCGCGCGGGTCGGTCGATACGTCGAGACCTGCGCGACGCATATTTTCGGCGGCGGATTCGGCGTTTGCTGCTGGCATTGCTACTTGAGGTATTGCGCCAGAGACTCGTTGTGGAACTGTCTGAGGCGGTTTATGATGTGGCGCGAGCGCTTCATTGTGAGAATTTCGTCCTTTAGCGCCACGGCTTTGGGTCTTGTTAGTTTGCGCAAGATGAATTTGATTTCGCCCACCGCCGAAGCCGACATACTGAAGCTTGTTATCCCCATTCCGAAGAGCAGGGGTGTGAATATCGGGTCGGCTGCAAGCTCTCCGCAGATGCTGACGGGCAGCCTGCGCATTGCCTGCGAAACTATTATGTTGAGCGTGCGCACGACGGCGGGGTGGTACGGCTCGTAGAGGTGCGCCACGTTTTCGTTCACCCTGTCCACGGCGAGCAGGTATTGCACGAGATCGTTCGTGCCTATGCTTATGAAGTCGCAGGAGTCTGCTATTATATCGACGGTGAGCGCCGCACTTGGGATTTCAATCATAACGCCAACTTCCACGTTTTTGTCGAATGGCTGCCCGCTTTTTTCAAGCTGGCACATTGCCTCTTCTATGAATGTGCGGGCGCGCTCGACTTCGCGGATTGAGCAGACCATCGGCAGCAGGATTTTGACCTTGCCGAACGCGCTCGCCCGCAAGATGGCGCGCAGCTGCGTGAGGAAAAGCTCGGGGTGGTCGAGGCAGAAGCGGATTGCGCGGCAGCCCATAAACGGGTTTTCCTCGTGGGCAATCTCCTTGAGGTCGGCGAAATTTTTGTCTCCGCCCAAATCGAGCGTGCGCAGAACTACGGGCTTGTCCTGCGCGGCTATTACCGCCTGTTTGTATGTTTCAAACTGCGCGTTCTCGTCTGGGAAGGCGGCGGAGCTGAGGAAGAAATTTTCGGTGCGGAAAAGCCCGACTGCCTCGCACTTTTGCATGATTTCCGGAGGAATGTCGGAGGCGTCGGAAATGTTTATGCCCATTGAAAAGCCCACGCCGTCTATGGTTTCCGACGGCTCGCACAGCGACGTGTCGAAGATTACCTTGTTGCGGCGGTGTACCGATTCTATGTCGTTGTACGAGCTTTGCGTCTTTTCCGACGGGTTGACGAAAACCTTGCCGCCGTAGCCGTCCACCAAAACGGTGTCGCCCGACGCCACTACTTCCGCTGCGTTTTGCACGCCCACGACGCACGGAATGCCCAGCGAGCGCGAAAGAATTGCCGTATGGCACGTCGCCGAGCCCTTTTCGGAGACAATCGCCAGAATTTTGCTTTTGTCAACAAGCGAGAAGTCCGACGGCGCGAAATCCGAGCTGACCAACACTATCGGGTCGGAATTTTGGGCTATTTTGACCGACTCTATTCCCAGGAGGTTGCGCAGCACACGCGAGGACACGTCTTTGAGGTCGTTTATGCGCTCCTTTATTATGGGGTCGTCTATTTTCTCGAACGCCTTTATGAAGTTTTCCACCACCGACATATAGCAGTACTCTATGTTGTAGTGCTCGCGGTCGAATACTGCCTTTGTCTCCTGCATTATGGCGACGTCGTCGAGAACCATCAAATGCGCGTCGAAAATCGAGCCTTCCGTTTCGCCTACGGAGGCGTCAAGTTCCCTCTTTATTGCGGAGATTTGTTCGCGGGTTTTTACGACCGCGTCCTGAAACCTGTCCATTTCGCCCTTGCGGTCTTCGTCGCGAATTTCGTACACGGGGGCTTTCAAGTCCCTGTCGAGCATTACGAACGCATCGCCTATTGCAATGCCTTTCGACACGCCTATGCCCTGCACGGTTTTTTCGATTTTCTCCGACTCTTCCATTTTCTCCCCCAGATTTTTAACCCGAGATTTTATTTTTCAACACAATTTTTGAGCCTGTCCGACAATTCGCAGAGCGAGCGCAGGTAGGGGGCGTTGTCGCGCAGAGCCTTTTGAAGCTGCTGTGCGGTCATGCGCCACTGCCAGTTGCCGTCGGGCTTTCCGGGGGTGTTGGTGCGCGCCCACGCGCCAAGCCCTATGATGTCCTGCATGGGGAAGACGGCGACTGCCGCAACGCTGAGCATTACCG
>DAVZIV010000045.1:0-8224 GCA_052273125.1 Candidatus Merdousia sp.
TTGTCGGGCGTGGAAAACGGCGGATTGGGCGATGTTTCGCAGGAGAGCCACTTTTGCCATGCCGGCGGCGTCGAGGGCGAAAGCGTACGCGGGAAAGTCGAACCTGTCGGCGCGGCGGTAGCGCGGGTTGCCTATTTTAAGCGGATCGAAAAGATACTTGCGGCAGCACTGCACGAACGATTTTTTCAAATCCTTCGCCGACGGCTGTGCGGCGTATGCAAGTGCATAGGCGGCTACGGACGACTCGAGAGCCGTCGGATTCGGGCGCGGGAATTCGGCGGTTGCGGGAACTTGGGCGAGGGCGTCGAAAAATTCCTCGGCAGCCCCCTCCTGCGGAATATTGCGCGCCGCATAGCCGAATTTTGCGGAGGAATCGAGCAGGTTTTCAAGCGAGAGCACCCCGGCAGGCGCAGGCGAACGCAGCATTGAAAAATAGCCCCGAACGTCGGTTTGCGGATTTATTGCAACAGTGTCTGCAACCGAGAGGGAAAGCAGGGAAAGCATCGCCACGGACGACCTGCCCAGCGCGAACGAATCGGTTTCCGCGCGAGAGAGTTTTGAGTCGGCGAATACGCCGCCGAATAAAATTTCGCCGTTTTGCACGGCAAAGAAAGCCGAGCGCGCAGCCCCGCCCGAGCGGGCGGCGGCGGCAAACGAATTGCCCAGAGCGCCGAACTTTTCGCGAAAGCCCTCGGATACGAAATTTTTGGGCGGACAAATTTCTGCTGCTGCGCGGGCGTCGGAAACGGCGGCTGTTTTGCCGGCGAGAATCCCAGCCGCCTCTGCCGTCGTTGCCGAAAAGATTTCCACATTCGGCTCCGCGAACGCGGAAAGAGCGCACAACAAAAGCGCCGCGGCAAAATTTTCAAGTCTGAAAAAAGCGCGCATTGCTACGATATGATAAAGCGTTTGACGGGAACTTTTCCGCCGGCGGAGCGCAGCCAATCCTCCAAATCTTCGGGCAAAATCATTTCTTCGAGCAGCTGGGCGTAGGTCGGCGCCGGCGTTTTTACGCGCGAAAGCAGCGCGTGGCAGTCGAGAATCAAATTGCGCGGCGTATCCCCCGTGATGGGCTCTACGTATTTTTCGGGGCATAGTCCGAAGCGTTCGGCAATGCGCGCCGCCATCTCGTAGCGCGTAAGCGGCTCGGCGCCCGCGTAGTGGTATATGCCGCTGAGCTTGGGACGCTGCAAAATTTCGAGAATCAAATCCGCGAGAACCGAAGCCGAAAGCGGGCATTTTATTTCGTCGGTGCGGCACTTGGATTTTTCGCCCGCCGCCCAAGAGCGCAAAAGCTTTTCGTGGAGGGAACGCCTGCCCGTAAGCGAATTTCCGCTGACGTGGCTTATGCGCAAAATCACGGTTTCGGCGGGGGCTATTTTGAGAATTTTCCTCTCCGCCAAAAGCTTGGTTGTTCCGTAGAGAGTGCACGGCAGCGGAACGTCGGTATTGACGTACGGGGCGGCGGAACCGTCGAAGACCATATCGGTGGAAATGTGGATAAACCGCGCGCCGATGTGGTGGGCAAACGTCGCCAGAGCCTCGGGCATTTCGGCATTGAGCTTGTTTGCAAGCTCGGGGCTTTTGTCGACGTCGGCGGGGCTTGCGATGGCGGCGCAGTTGACTATGGCGTCGGGAAAGATGTCGAGAACAAGACGCTGGAGCTTGTCGGTCTCGGTCAAATCGAGCGAAACCGACTGCGTGTTTTTAAGCGGCGGCAGCCGTTTTTTCCCGCAAACGGCGACAACCTTGTGCCCCGCCGCAGACGCCGCTTTTACAAAGTTATAGCCGACCAAACCGGTCGCGCCAGTACATAGAATAGTCATATCAATATTTGATTTTGGATACTACAATTTTATATGTGCCGCACGGCACGTTTTCGAGGGTTAAAGACTTCGCCTTTGCGCCGTCGAACGTCGCAAATTCGGGCTTTTCGGCGGGAATAACAACGCGACCGGAGGCGTTGGGCGGAATGGTTATAAACCACTCCATAACGCCGTTTTCAACCTTCCATTTAGACTGCGCCCTGCCGTAGGGCGTGTCGTGGAAAACGGACGCCGACGAAAGCCTTTCGGACATTTTCGGCGCAAAGACAATGTTTTTGTAGCCCGCCTTTTCGGAATCAAGCGCCAAGCCGCCGACTTCGTTGTAAAGCCAGTTGCCGATAGCCCCGTAGGCGTAGTGGTTGAACGAATTCATTGCGCTTTCGCCGAAGCCGTCTTTGTGCGAATAGCTGTTCCAGCGCTCCCACATTGTCGTGGCGCCCTGCTCTATCGAATACCCCCAAGACGGGTATTGGTTGCTCAGAAGCAGATTCACGGCGAGGTCGTGCCTGCCGAATCGCGAGAGCACGCGCGTAAGAAGCGGCGTGCCGACAAAGCCCGTGTCAAGCCTGTATCCGTCGGCGGCGAATTTTTCCAGAAATTTTGCAAACACCGCCGCGCGCTCGTTTTCGGGCAGAATGTCGAAATCGAGCGCCAAAAGGTAGCCCGTCTGAGTGTTTGTGGCAATCACACCGCCGTCTTTGAGGAAGTGTTTTGCAAACGCCGCCGAAATGTTTTGCGAAAGTTTTTCGTAGCGTACGGAATCGGCATTGTCGCCAAGCACGGACGCAACTCGCTGCATAATTTTTGCGCATTTATAGAAGTAGGCAGTGCCTATGAGCCGGCGCGGAGTGCCGCCCCTCCAAAGCGCGGAATCCTTGCCGCGGGTGGTAGAGGGCTGAAGCCAGTCGCCAAAGCCGGTGTCTTTGCGGACGAACGTGCCGTTTGTCTCCCTCAAAACGTAGTCGAGCCACTTTGCCATTGCAGAGTAGTTTTGGCGCAAAATGGCGGTGTCGCCGTAGGCGAGATATGCCTCGAACGGACAGATGACGCCTGCGTCGCTCCACGCGGGCGAAGAGCCGCCCCAGCCGCACGGGGCTACGTGCGGGAAGCAACCGTCCGGCGACTGCCAGTCAACGACGTCGAACATCCACTTCAGGAAAAATGCGTCGACGTCCATATTGAATGCGGCAGTCGGCATAAAAACTTGGGCGTCGCCGAGCCAGCCCATGCGCTCGTCGCGCTGCGGGCAGTCGGTGGGAACGGAGAAATAGTTTGAGCGCTGCCCCCAGACGATGTTGCTTTGCAGGCGGTTTACAAGCGCGTCGGAACACGAAAAACCGCCGATTTCCGGCATATCGTTGTACATTACAAGCGCGCGCGCGGAAACGTCGGCGGCGGTTGCCGACGCTGGCAGACCCGAAATTTCAAGATAGCGGTAGCCGTGGTATGTGAACTGCGGCGTGTATTTTTCCGCATCGGAAGATGCGAATTTATAATAGTCTGTGCTGGCGGCGCTTCTGTAGTTTTCCGTATAAAGAGTGCCGTCGGGATTGAGCATTTCCGCAAAGCGGATTTTCGCCGTCGCGCCCTTTTGCCCCCTGAATTGAATTTCGGGAACGCCCACCATATTCTGCCCGAAGTCGAAAACGAACGTACCCGTGCCGATTTTTCTGACGGAAACGGGGTTGAGCGTATCTTTCACCACGACGGGCTGGTTGCGGCGCGGCTGCAAAAGCGGCTGCTTTTCAACGTCGGCGGCAACTGCTTTTTCCCACGCCGAATCGTCGAAGCCAGCGCGTTTCCAGCCTGCGGGCTCTTTTGAGGCGTCGAAAGATTCGCCGTCGTAAATGTCGGAATAGACGAAGCCGCCGAACGCCGCGCGCCACGAACCGTCGGAGACAATCCGCTGCTTCGAGCCGTCGGCGTACTCGATTTCAAGCTGAACCAAGAGTTCGGGCTTGAAGCCGTAGAACGATTTTTTGTCGCGGTACTGGATTCGCCCCGAATACCAGCCGTCGGCGGCTATTGCCGAAAGCGCGTTTTTGCCCGACTTCACAAGTTCGGAGACATCGTAGGTATTTGTCTGGATTCGCTTGCGGTATTCCGTCCAGCCCGTGCTCCAGAAGTCCCGCCCGACTTTTTCGCCGTTTATGTATATTTGGAAAATTCCCTTGCTTGCAACGTAAAGGCGCGCCGATTTGGGTTTGCGGGCGTCGAAATTTTTACGCAAATACACTGGCGGAACGCCCCTGCGCTTGCCGTCGTAGTTGGGGCGTATGCGCTTGTACTCGTAGAGAATGCGCGTGTTCCGCGGCGTTGTAATCCATTTGCCGAGCCAGTCGGAATTGTCAAGCAGCCCCGCCTCGAATGTTGCAAAATCCGACCACGGACTTTCGTCGCCGCGCTCGTCCCAAATTTTCACGCGCCAAGCAAACCGCTCGCGCGAACCGATTTTCCCGAGCGGATTTTCCACGCGCACGGAATTGTCCGAAACTACTTTTCGGGTGTCGGCGACAATTTTCGAGTCTTTAAAAACCTGCACCCTGTACGCCGACTGGGCAGCGCCGCGCCTGACGGGCATCTTCCACGAAAGCGACGAATCCTCAAGGCTGTAGCCCAGCGGATTTTCAAACCCCGCTCCGACGCGCAAATCAAATGGCTTGTTGTCTGAATCTTCCGCCGGCGGGGAATTTCCCGCAGAAGATTTTCCGCCGAAGCAGCCGCATAAAAACGCCTGCGCGGAAAACGCAAAAAACAAAAGCAATGCACTAAATTTCATAGCATCCTTCTAATACATGCGCGCCGCCAGTCAATCATAATAAAAAAAAGGGAGCCCCGAAAGTCTCCCTTTTGAAATGCAAAACGCGCAACTATTTTGCCTGCCTGAGCGCGGCCTGAGCGGCGGCGAGCCTTGCAACGGGCACGCGCGGCGGCGAGCAGGAAACGTAGTTGAGACCGACGTCGTTGAAGAACGATATCGAGTCGGGGTCGCCGCCGTGTTCGCCGCAGACGCCGAGCTTTAGATTCTTGCGCACGCTCCTGCCCTTCTTTGCGGCAATCTCGACGAGCTGCCCGACGCCGCTTGCATCGATTGAGGCAAAGGGATTCTTCGGCAGAATGTCGAGTTCCTTGTAGCGCCCGAGGAACGAGCCCGAGTCGTCGCGGCTCATACCCAAGCCCGTCTGGGTGAGGTCGTTTGTTCCGAAGCTGAAGAATTCGGCAACTTCGGCTATTTCGTCGGCAGTGAGCGCACCTCTGGGAACTTCAATCATTGTGCCGAGCATATAGTCTATTTTTACGCGCTTTTCCTTCATCACCTTTTCGGCGGTTTCGCGGATTATAGACGCCTGATATTTAAGCTCCTGAACGAAGCCCACAAGCGGCACCATCACTTCGACGCGCACCTTGACGGGCTTTTTGCCCTTCATCACGTTTGCGGCAGCCTCGAATATGGCGCGCGCCTGCATGCGCGTGATTTCGGGATAGCTGTTGCCCAAGCGGCAACCGCGGTGCCCCAGCATCGGGTTTTGTTCTTCGAGCGCCTTGCAGCGCGCCGCCAACACTTCGGAATTAACGTTCATTTTTTCCGCGAGCGCGTTTCTGGAAGCGCTGTCGTGCGGCAGGAATTCGTGCAGCGGCGGGTCGAGCAGGCGCACGGTTACGGGGCGCCCCTGCATCGCCTTGAAGATGCCCTCGAAATCCTTGCGCTGGTATGGCAGAAGTTTTTTGAGTGCGGCCTCGCGCTCGGAAACGTCGGAGGCGAGAATCATCTCGCGCACGGCGTCGATTCTGTCTCCCTCGAAGAACATATGCTCGGTTCTGCACAAGCCTATACCCTCGGCGCCGAGAGACACGGCGGTCTTCGCCTGTTCGGGAGTGTCGGCGTTGGTGCGGATTCCGAGCTTTCTGTATTTGTCGGCCCACTTCATAATGGTGTCGAAAAGGCGGTAGGTATAGCTCTTTGCGGGGTTCATTTTGCCCGAAAGAACGCGGATAACCTCGCTGGGGGCGGTTTCAAGCTCGCCGAGGAAGACTTCGCCCGTAGTGCCGTCAATGGAAATGCTTTCGCCTTCGTGGACGAGAACGTCGCCGATTTTCATCAGGTGCTTGTTGTAGTCCATCTCTATTTCCGACGCCGCGCAAATGCAGACTTTGCCCATCTGGCGCGCTACCAAAGCCGCATGGGAGCTTACGCCGCCTCTGGAAGTGAGAATGCCCTCGCTGGCAATCATGCCGCGCAGGTCTTCGGGGGAAGTTTCCTCTCGGCAGAGAATGACCTTTTTGCCCTGAGCGTTGAGCAGCTCGGCCTTTGACGCAGCAAAAACAACCGCGCCGCTGGCAGCCCCCGGACCTGCCGCCAAACCGCGCGTTAGCACCTTTGCCTTTTTGACTGCGGATTCGTCGAAGACGGGAACGAGGAGGCTCGAGACCGAGTCGGCGGGAATTTTCAGCAGCGCAGTCTTCTCGTTCATAAAGCCCTCTTTGTTCATTTCTACGGCTATGCGCACTGCGGAAAGACCCGTGCGTTTGCCGTTGCGGGTCTGAAGCATAAAAAGCTTGTTTTCCTCTATGGTAAACTCGAAGTCCTGCATGTCGCGGAAGTGCTTTTCAAGCTTTTTGCGGATTGCCAAAAGCTCCTTGTATGCCTTGGGCATCTCCTTTTCAAGCTGGGCGATTTTGTGCGGAGTTCTCACGCCCGCAACAACGTCTTCGCCCTGCGCGTTGATGAGGTATTCGCCGTAGAATTCGTTTGCGCCGTTGGCGGGGTCGCGCGTGAAGGCGACGCCCGTGGCGGAAGTTTCGCCCTTGTTGCCGAAAACCATAGTCTGCACGTTGACTGCCGTGCCCCAGTCGGCGGGAATGTTGTACTTTTGGCGGTAGAGGATTGCGCGCTCGTTCATCCAAGAGTCGAACACCGCGCCGATTGCCCCCCAGAGCTGCTCGTTTACGTCCTGCGGGAAGTCGCGCTTTGCGCGTGTTTTTATCAGCTTTTTGTAGCGGACTACAAGCTCCTGCAAGTCTTCAACGGAAAGTTCGGTGTCGAGCTTCTTTCCGACTTCGGCCTTGAGCTTTTCCATCACGGCGTGGAAGGGCTCAATTTCGGTTTCGTCGCGCGACTGTACGCCCATAACAACGTCGCCGTACATCTGGATAAATCTGCGGTAGCAGTCCCAAGCAAAGCGCGGATTGCCCGTTTTGGAAGCGAGGCCGCACACGGTTTTGTCGTTGAGTCCGAGATTTAAAATGGTGTCCATCATTCCGGGCATAGACTCGCGCGCGCCGCTGCGGACGGAGAACAACAGAGGGTCTTTGGCGTCGCCGAATTTCTTGCCCATCTGCCTTTCGACCGATTCCAGACCCGCCTTGACCTCCGCCTTGAGCGTCGGCGGGAATTTCTTTGAGTTGTTGTAGAAGAAGGTGCAGACTTCCGTCGTAATTGTAAATCCGGGGGGAACGGGCAGGCCTATTCGCGCCATTTCGGCAAGATTTGCGCCCTTGCCGCCTAAAAGATTTCTCATTTTTGCGTCGCCGTCGGTTTTCGAACCGAACCAGTACGTATATTTGGGAGACTTTGCGCGAGATGCCGCCTTCTTTTTGGCGGAAACTGCCTTTTTGGTTTTTACAACTTTCATAATCATTTGTTCCTTGTTTATCCGACGCCCAAAAGACGCGCCGAACCTTTACACACACTCGGGCATACACACCGCCCGACCTTCGATTCATTGTTAATATAACGTTTGTTTTGTCAACCAAATAAGGATTTGGTTTTGATATATTTTACAAAAAATACAAAATGGTAAATTTTACAAAAAAACGCCCCGAAACGCTACATTTTTGAACTAAAAAAACGCCCTCAAACGTTGTACAAAATTGCACAACGAAAAATATCGGGGTAAGACGCGCCCGAAAAAACAAAAAAAACTTACAGCCGTCAAAAAAAAACGGACTACCCTATTTTGTCGCCGACAGTCCGAAAGCCTCAAATTTCCCCGCCGCGCCCGCGGCGCTTTGCGCGGGATTTTCGCCGCTGGGAAGAGTCGCTTGAAAGCGTCTTGTACATACACCAGAAAAACAGCAAGGCGAAAGCGCCCATTGAAACGCACATTGTAATCCAGCCGCCTAATGTCATTTTGCACCGCCTTTCAAATTGTCGTATCTTTTGGAGGAGTAGAGCATCAGCGCGTAGAAGGCGTAAATGCCGATTATTATCATACAGGAAAATACCGCCACGCGGTTTGGCTCCTCGCCGAAAATGTCGAGAATGTACGGCGAGAGGTTCTGCGAACCGAACAACCCGAGAACGTCGCGCGCCAGCCAGCACGCAAACACCGAAAACAGAACCATAGGCGAAATATATTTAACTACAAACGAATATATTGGGAAGTTTTAACACCGAC
>DAVZIV010000046.1:0-8068 GCA_052273125.1 Candidatus Merdousia sp.
CATTACCGGATTTGCAATGTATACGCCGTCGGGAGTGTCGAACCTGCCGAAGACGCCGTCTGGGGCAATCCAGTAGCCGTCGTCGCCCCTGTTTGCGCCGGCGTGCCGGTAGCGCACTTCGAGCGTGTTTGCATTTTGCGGAATGTCCCTTGCGCGAATGCGCAGGCGGAACGCGCCGTCGGACATTTTTTTGAGTTCGGCGTTTTCGACTGTCGCGCCGCCGTCGGTTTTAGAGATTCTTATCTGTGCCGTTTCGGAGAATGCAGGCAATGCAAGAAAAGTTAAAATTGCAAAAAATAAATATTTCATATCAGGATTTGAGCTCGGTTGTTTTGCAGGTTCGGATTGGTCTGTTCGGTAGTAAACAGCCGATTCGGGAAAATTTCAAGAATTATAAGAAATTTGTTTGAAAAACCGTTGAACGTTTTTCAAAAATTTGCAAGTTTTAAATTATTACTGTATGAAAATGAGGCTTTCGGCGGCGTTTTCGTATTCTGCGGCGGTTTCGCGCGAGATTGTCGAGTCGGCTACGCTCGAGGGGAGGCGCGTTGCGCTTTTTCACGGCGACGGCGTTCTCTTTGAAAATCCTTTCGGGCTCGGCGTTTCAAACAGAGCCGATGCCGGAAAACTTGCCGTTGATTTGCTTTTAAATTCCTTCGGCAATTCGGGTTTGCGCAAACGCGGGCCGGAGTCGGTTGTGATAACGCCGAAATTCAGATTCTGCGAACACTAAAAAACGCCCGATTTTCTCGGGCGTTTCGATTGAGTTGCGGAGCGTCGGCGCAGGCGGTGTGTGCCGCCGTGCGAAAATCCGCTATTGCTTGGGGGATTGCTTTTCGGGATTTTCGGTTTTTCCGTCTTTGGCGGCGGTTTTTTTTGTACCTGCGGTGCGCTTTGCAAACTCGAAGGCTATTCCGCGCCTTTGGTCGAGAATAAGCGACGCCGAGAATTTCTTGTGCGTCTTGCTCGAGACAAAATCGTCAATCATAGGCGTTTTGCCGAGCGTGCAAAGGCTGTTGATTTCCTCCACGGTTATTTTGTGGGTGAGCATTGTTTTGCTCAGGCGGAAGGAGCATTTTTTGTCCTTTGCGTCGGGGCAGACGCAGACGTAGGAAAGCCCCGTGTCTACGAGTTTTGCGCCTTGGCACTTGCACAGCTTCATTGCGCACATCGGGCAGTCGGCGACTACGGGCGCGCTTGAGAGGTCTACTTGGGCGTCCTGCTGGGGGCGGCCGAAGTCGAACTTGACGGCGAAATTTTCGTCAAGATAGAGCTTTGCCGAGTAGGGCTTGTTGAGCTTGCTGCGGAAGCCGTCAAGCGGCCCGAGCGCTTTCTTTTTAAGCAGTTCGGCAATTTCGTCTTTGGTCATTTGGCGGTTGCCGATTGTCTTGTAGATTACAAATTTGCCGTCCTTTGACTTGTACGAGCGGAATGTTTCAAGCAGCGGCGAGCCGTCAACGGGGCTTTTGAGGTCGGATTCGTGCGTTTCGAGGTTTTCCTCCTTGAAATTTTTCGTCTTGTCGACGAGTTCGGTTGTCAGCGCGTCGATACCGTCCATAAACTCCTTGCGCGAGAGCTCGTTCTTTTCGATGAGGCGCAGTTTGTATTCCCATTCGCCCGTCATCGACGGGCTTGTAAGCGAATCGATGCCCAGCACGTTGAGGAACGTGATTAGGCGCTCGGCTTTGGGTGTCGGGTAGAGGTCGCGCTTTTGGCGCTCGACAAATTTGTGGGCTATGAGGTTTTCAATGATTGTTGCACGCGTTGCGGGCGTGCCCAAGCCGCGCTCTTTCATTGCGCTTGCAAGCTCTTCGTCGTCGAGAAGCTTGCCCGCGCCCTCCATTGCCGAAAGCAGCGTGGCTTCCGTATAGCGGGCGGGCGGCTTGGTGTGGTCTTTCGCCATTGAAGAACCGACCATTTGCGCCTCTTCGGAATCTCCCGAGAGCTTGGGCAGCGAGTTCTTTTCGTCGGTTTCCTTGTTGTAGACGTCGAGCCAGCCCGCGCTGCGCATAACCTTGCCCTCGCTTTTGAATGCGTGTTTGCCGACGGTCGTGGTACGCGTTGTCACGTCGAACTGCGCCTCGGGGTAGAATGCGGCTATGAAGCGGCGCGTAATCATATCGTAGATTTTGCGCTCGTCGTCGGTGAGTGTTTTGGGGGCAACACCCGTGGGAATCAGGGCGAAGTGGTCGCTGACCTGTTTTGAGTCGAAAATTCTTTTGCCCGCCTTGGATACGTACTTTTCGTCTACGGCTTTTTTTGCGAACGGCTCGTACACGCCGCCGAGCTCGGAGAGCGTGCGCGTCGCCACGCCGCGGTAGTCGTCGGGCAGGGCGCGCGAATCGGTTCTCGGGTACGTTATGAGCTTGTGTTTTTCGTAGAGCGCCTGCGCCAGCGAGAGCGTTTTATTTGCGGGGAAAGAGTGTTTGTTGTTCGCCTCGCGCTGTAGCGAGGTGAGGTCGAAAAGGCGCGGGGCAATCTGTTTTGCAAGCGTCTTTTTATCGGCTGCAACGCCTGCGCCCGCGGCGCGGATTTCCTCGAGCACCGACGCCACGAACGCGTGGTCCCAAATGCGGTCGGCCTTGTCGTCGGGCTTCTTTGACGACTGTTTGAAGTCGGGGCGCTGGTAGACGCCTTCGTATTCTCCGTCGGCGACTTTGAATTTTGCGGTGATTTTCCAGAATTCCTCGGGCTTGAATTTTTGGATTTCGCGCTCGCGGTCGACAATCATTGCAAGCGTCGGCGTCTGTACGCGCCCCACGCTTGTTGCGTCCTTGCCGCGCGTTCCCATTTTTATTGTGAGTGCGCGCGTGCCGTTCATGCCTACCAACCAGTCGGATTCGCTGCGGCAGCGGGCGGCGTCCTGAAGCGAGCGCATTTGCTCCTGCGTTCTGAGGTTTGAAAACGCCTCCAAAATGGACGAGGGCGTCATTGACGAAACCCACAGGCGCTGCGAGGGCAGTTTGCACTTTGTGATTTCGTAGATGTATGTGAAGATGAGTTCGCCCTCGCGGCCGGCGTCGCATGCGTTTACGAGGCCGTCGATGTCCTTGCGCGACATCAGTTTTTTCAGCGCGGCGAGCTTTGCCTTTGTCTTTTCTATGGGCTTGAGCTCGAATTTGGAGGGGATTATCGGCAGTGTTGCAAGCGACCAACGCGCGAATTTCTTGTCGATGTCGTCGGGTTTGAAAAGCTCAACCAAGTGTCCGAGTGCCGATGATATGACGTACTCGTCGTTTTCGTAATAGTCGTCGTGTTTTTTTGCCTTGCCGAGTACCCGCGCCAAGTCTGCCGCGACCGACGGTTTTTCGGCTATGATTAGCTTTTTCATATTCGTTTTATGCGACCTTGCTTATTTCAACTTTGTGCAAAAATAAAAACGCCGCGCGTGCGCGGGTGTGCGCACGGCGACGATGTTCCGAATTTGCGGAATCTATTTCCTGAATTCGGGCAGAATGGCGTCGATATTGTCGAGAAGCTCCTTCATTGTTTCGGGAGTTTCGTCGCCCATGTTCGAGATGCGGAATGTCTTGCCCTTGAGCTTGCCGTAGCCGCCGTCGAAAGCCATGTTGTAGCGCTTTTTCAGCTCGGAAATTACGCCAGCTATGTCGATGTCGAGCGTGTTGGCGAAGCAGTTGAGCGTTACGGAGCCGTACTTTTCTTCGGGGAAAAGTTTGAAGCCGTGGCTGTAGCCCCATTCGCGCACCAGCTTGTTGTTTGCCAAGTGGCGGGCATAGCGGTGTTCGACGCCTTCGGCAAAGATATCGTCAAGCTTGCTTTCGAGGGCGAAAATCAGGCTGATAACGGGGGTCGAGGGCGTCTGGTTCTTGTCGTAGAACTTCTTGAATTCGAGGAAGTCGAAATAGTAGCCGCGGCCTTCGGTTTCGGCGGCTCTCTTCATAGCCTTGTCGGAGACGGAGAGCAGGGAGAGTCCCGGGGGGCATGCGAGCGCCTTCTGCGAGCCGGTCACCATAACGTCGATTCCGAGTTCGTCCTTCTTGATGGGCAGAGCCGAGAACGAGCTTACGGTGTCGATGATGGAGACAACTTCGGGATACTTTCTGATAACCTGCATGAGCGCGGCGATGTCGGACATCGTACCCGTGGAGGTTTCGTTATGGATAACCGTGATGGAGTCGTACTTGCCCGTTGCCAAAGCCTTGTCCACGGCTTCGGGGTCTACGGGTTTGCCCCATTCAAACTGGAGGAAGTCGGCATTCTTGCCGCAGCGCTTGGCGACGTCGTACCACTTGTCCGAGAACGAGCCGTTGCCGCAGTTGAGAACCGCCTTCTTTGTGACGTTTCTGAGCGCGCCCTCCATTATCCCCCAAGACGAGCTTGTGCTGATAAATACGGGGTCTTTTGTGTAGAAAAGCTGCTGGAGACGGGGTTCGACCGACGCGTAGAGGTCGGAAAATTCCTTCATTCTGTGCCCCATAATGGGCTTAGCCATTGCTTTGTACGTTTTTTCCGATACGGCAATCGGACCGGGTATGAATAATTTGTATGCCATTTTTGTTTTGTGTTTTTGTTTGTTAATTTTGGTGTAAATTTTTCGCCTTCAAAAACCGAACGCCGCTCAACTTGCGCGGCGTTTCATGGTTATGAAATCATATTCATTGACTTGACAATCTTCTCATTGTTTTCGGCAAGGGTGATTGTGCGCGGGGTTATACTGCGCGCCTGCGAATCTTCCACAAGAGCGAACGACATTATCACAAGCAGGTCTCCCGCAGCGCCCAAGTGCGCCGCCGCTCCCCTGATTGAAAATGTCTTTGAGCCTCTGGGCGCGGGAATTGCGTACGTTTCAAAGCGCTTGCCGTTGCTTATGTTTCCCACGAGGATTTTCTCGTACGGAAACATTCCGACCCTGTCCATAAGGTCTTCGTCTATTGCCAGCGAACCTTCGTAGTCTACCCTTACGTCGGTGGCTTTGGCTCTGAGTATTTTTGATTTTAAAACCTGTATCAACATTTCTACCGAAATTTTAGAAACCTCCACCCATAGCATTTATTCCCGTCGCGTCAACCTTTTTTGTTTTGCGGCGGGGACGCAGGAACGGAACGAAGACGGCGCAAACCCATCCGCTATTGTCCCTTTGGGGATTTTGCCTGAGATTTGGGTTGCGCGGTTTGGGCGGATTGCGTGGAGGTTTGCGGTTGCGCGCCGACGCTCTGCGGCGCGGGCTGTGTCGGGCAGGGTTGCGGGGCGGCCGCGTCGGAATCGCGGATTACGGGCGTGGGCGAAGTTCCCCCGCTCGAGCAGGCGCACAATACCAAAAGCGCGGCGACCTTTGCGGCTGCCGCGGCGCAATTTGAAATTTTCATGCTAAACTTTTGCGTCTACCGTGATTCTTGCAAAATTAACGATTAATTTTGAGGCTATTGCCTTTGCGGCTTTTTCGTCCGCCTTGAGCAGGCGCATTGCCGTTTTTACCAACTGCTCCTGCGCCATTTTTTTGCATTCCGATTTCGAGAACGCCTCTTTTACGAGGTCTTCAAGGGGCATAAATCTCTCCTCCCTTTTGGAGGATTTTGCGCAGACTTTGCCGCAGGTCTTTTTCTCTGTTTTGCAGCATTTTTTGCAAGCCGTCTTTTTGGCGGGGGCTTTTTTAGCGGTTGTTTTTTTCGCCGTTTTTGCGGCAGTCTTCTTGGCGGGGGATTTTGTTGTTTTCATACGGGTATTACGAAAAATGTTTTTGCGGTAAAAATCAACATTTTATTGACGCAAACGCTGCTTTTTGCGCTTGCTAAACTGTAAAGTGATAAATGTGTTGACTGTTGATACCGCAGTTTCGGATAATCCGCTTCATGAATTCTCAGAAAATATCCGTTCCCGCGTGCGCATTTGCCGCGGCGTTTGTCTCCCTTTCGGCTTCGGCGTTCGACGCGAAAATAGACACCGAAAAGACTTTCCAGAAAATGGACAACTTTGCCGCCTCCGACGCTTGGAGCGGCGCGTTCATCGGAAAATATTTCGACGAACGCCAGAGGGCACAGGCGGCAAAGTGGCTGTTTTCGCAAAAAATAGGCGCCGACGGCAATCCAGAGGGCATAGGGCTTTCTATGTGGCGTTTCAATCTCGGCGGCGGCACGCTCGAGCAGGACGGCGCCGACATTCTTCCGCGCCAGCGCCGCGCGGAAAGCTTTCTGTCCGCCGACGGTGAAAATTTCGACTGGGACAAATGCTCTGGGCAGATGTATTTTGTAAAAAAGGCAAAGGAATACGGCGTGGAAAAGCTCCTGCTGTTTTCAAACACGCCGCCCGTACAGTATACGCGCAACGGCCGCGGCTACGGAATGAAGGGCGACTACACCGCGAACCTCAAGAGCGACTGCTACGCCAAATTTGCCGACTATATGGCGGCTGTAGCCGAAAAATTTGCAAGACTCGGCTACAGGGTCGATTACATCAGCCCCGTCAACGAACCGCAGGGCAACTGGAACACAAACGCTCAGGAGGGGACTCCGTGGACGTGTTCGGAAATTAAAAGGCTCGCCGTTGAACTCGACCGCGCCCTCGAAGCGCGCAATCTCGATACTCTAATGTACATCGGCGAAACCGCCCACCCGTACTACAACTACGACTATGCCTACGGCGACTACGACAAAAAACGCTGGAGCGCCATTCCCGAAGACGAGCGTCCATTCGACGTAATCGCAAAATTTTTCGACCCCCAAAGCAAATTCTACATCGGCAATCTCAAACATATGGCAAAATTTATTTCCGGACACAGCTACTACGCCCACACGCGCAATGCGGATATGGAAAAAGTCCACGGGCGCATCGGCGAAACCGCCCGCAAATACGGCGTCGGCTATCAGCAGTCGGAATGGTGTCTGCTGCCGAAGTTCAAGGCAAGCGAAATGGACGGCTTTTTGCCCGACTGGTTCAGCGACAACCGCGCCGACATTCAAACCGCGCTGCTTATGGGGCGCATAATCTATTCGGATTTGGTCAATGCAAATTCGCTTGCGTGGGGCTATTGGAAGGCGTTTGAAATAAACGGCAACCACTCACTTCTGGGCGCATACCCCAAAGACGGCAACTTTGAAAACGGCGGCGTTGTGCGCGCAAACAAGCTCCTTTGGGCCTTGGGGAATTTCAGTCTCTTTGTGCGTCCGAACTACCTGCGCTGCCGAATCGACGGGGCTTGCGATTTGTCGAAGACCGCCGCCGTTGCGTTTGTCTCGCCCGACGGAAAGCGTGCAGTTGCGGTTTTTGTAAACTCTTCGTTTGAAGACGACGTTGCGCAAATATCGCTGCCCGAAAAATTCGCGGCGGCAAAACTGCGCGTATTTAAAACCGACGCAAATTCCGACTTGGCGAATATTCGCGTTGCCGAAAATTCGCGCAGCATTCCAATCGGCGCGCGTTCGATAACAACTGCGGTTTTCGACATCGAATAGGCTCTGCGGATTTGTTTTGCCTGTCCGCAGTATTCCGTTCTGGTAGATAGTCTATCACGGCATAATATTGAGCAATCCCGACTGGGACACGATAGATCTCGACTGCGACCTCAAAGACGAATCAGACTCCGCGCTCAAAACCGCCGACACTCCCGATTTCAACCTATGGCGCAGACTCCAGTTTTGGGAATTCGGCGGCCGTCCCGTCTTCTACTGGAATCAGGCAAACAATCTTGCGGAAGTAAAAAAAATCTACGACCGCTACCAAAAACTTTCGTATCTTCAATACGAATTTATGGACGACCACCGCGAAATTTCAAAGGGCGTGTTTCTCACAAAATATTCCGACGGCAGCATTACGATAACCAACTACACCAAAAAGCCGTTCGAGTACTGCGGCGCGGTAGTTCCCGCCGAAGACTTTGCCCTGATTGAGCCTTCAAATGCCGCTTTGGCTTCGGAGCACAGGCAGAAAAAAATTGACAAGGCACGCCGCCGCGCTACGCTGTTTATCAAATATCTAAACAATCTCAATAATATGTCTTGGGAACGCTATAAGAAATACTATCTTGGTCTCGACGACCTCGGTTTCGGTCTTGATATAAGCAGAGTCGCTTTCGACGACGCTTTTTTAGCCTCTATGGAAGGCAAAATGTCGG
>DAVZIV010000047.1:0-8062 GCA_052273125.1 Candidatus Merdousia sp.
GACCAGACTCCGGAGACGGAACCCAAAGTAAAAATAAGTCTTGTACTCTCTCTTTTTTATATATAGTTTTATCTGTTATAGGAGAAGTGTATTGATGAGAAAAACCTTTATTACTATAATTTTTGCAGTATCTGCGCTGTGCTTCGGGGAAGACGCCCAAAGCCTGAAGATAAGGATAGAAAACTTGGACGCCAGCTCGATTGAAAAAAACGTCAAGCTTGAGCCTCAAGCCGACGGAGCCATGCGTTTGGTAATTCCCGCAAAAGAGATAACGCGCGGCATAAAAAGCATCGACGTCCAACATCCGGCCTTTACCGCGAAGGTCGGCGACAGCGGATACTGGTTGGGCAACAGGGGGCAGATTGGCTTTTTCAAGTACAATAAAGGAACTTGGACAACCGCTGGGTACAACAACCACCATTTAATACCGATTCAGGCTTTCAAGACAGACAAGGGAATGTTCCTAGCTTGGCTAAAGGGTTTACGTTTTGAGGTGGAAAGCCGAGTCAACGTAAAAGACGGCAAGTATAATATGTTTTATAGGCTGCGCGTAGCTGATATGCTTTTCGACGCCTACGAAGATTTAGTCATAGACTACTACAATCTGGGCAAGGACGCCCAATACAGCGAAGTGGGCAGATTTTTCCGCAACAAGCGCCTGGCTGCCGGAGAGATTATTCCGCTTAGCCAGAAAATGAAGACGCTGCCAAACGCCGAATACCAGAAGGATACTTTTGTTACGCGCCTGCACATCTTTGCCTCCAAGCCGCGCACGCCCGGCGACCAGACTCCGGAGACGGAACCCAAAGTAAAAGTATTCATGACGACGAAACAGGCCGAAGATATAATGCGCGCCTGCAAAGCCGCAGGGATAGAAAAAATGGAATTTTGCTGTGCCGGGTGGACTACCGGCGGCTACGACGGGCGCTTCCCCTCCCTTTTCCCCGTGGAAGAGTCGATCGGCGGCGAGGCCGGGTTTAAAAAGATGGTAGAAACTGCAAAGTCGCTAGGATACACGATATCCTGCCACACGGCAAATACGGGAGCCTACAAGATATCGCCCATGTGGAGCCCCGACTACATATGCAAGAAGCCCGACGGCTCTCTTTTGCGCGGCGAAACGTACTGGGCGGGAGGCGACACATACAGGGTATGCCTAGAGCGCGCGTGGCAGCTTTATATTCCCCAAGAGCTGCTCGAAGTAAAAAAGTTGGGTGTTAACGGCGTCCACTACATAGATGTTTTCACCGCGATTTCCCCCTATCCTTGCTGCGATAAAAACCACCCGGCAAACAGAAAACAATCCGCCCAGGCCCAGCAAAAGATTGCCCGCTTCTGCATAGACAATCTCGGGGGCTTTTCTTCGGAGTGCGGAGAAGACCATCTAATAAACGATCTCATATACATAAACTACGTCAGCAATGTCATTATAAACTGGCAGGGGTACGGCTTCGTGAATGAAAAGCTGAAGAATTTTGACGACATATTGCCGCTGACCCGCCCCGAAAGATCTAGATCCTTGATAGACCAAGTCGTTCCGCTTTGGGAAATAATCTACCACGGGTTCGTATACCACAATGCCGACCGCGTCACGCAAAACCACACCACGCTCTACGCAAAACGAATCAGCAAGAAATTGCCGCTGTTGCTTGTCGAGTTTGGGGCGCGCCCCATAATATACACGAACTCGATCAAGTCGGTCGATAAAATAGCAAAAGCTTACAAGCAATACCAAGACTATTCCCGCCTGTCCACTGTTTTTATGGATTATCACAAGATAATAAACAAGGACGTGCGCTTAATTGGATACACCGACGGCACGCGCATAGTCGTAAATTACGGCGACCGCCCGTATCAATTTGAAGGCGTGGAGGTCGGCCCGATATCGTATAAGTTGTTTGACCCTAAAAAATAGGCAAAACGCATGGAAAGCCCGCCCCGTCGCGGGCCAAAGATGCGCGGGCGGCGGCTGTGGCGGAAAATCCAATATTCGGTCTGAGGTTCCTCCAAGTCGGACAAACTTTTTACGTTTCAGTGCAAGCTGCCCGAGAAAACATCGCGCAGGCTCTTAAAATAAAAAGTTGAATTTTTAGAGAAGCAAGTATGGAATGCCGAAGAAAGGATTTTATATGAAAAGAAACATAGGCGCAAAGACTATAATTACCCCCCCTTCCCGTTTTTATCATAGCCACATACGATGAAAACGGAGTTCCAAACGCGATGAATGCGGCCTGGGGAACTGTATCGCGTCGCATGGTTTGAGGAAAAACATCGAGCGTTTGAGGAATTCGATTGATTTTCTTTATCCCAAAGCTCCGATGCAATAGCATTGCAGGACGCTTGTTTCTTGCCTGCAATCCTATTGCAAATATATTTTAAGAAACACTCCTCCCCTATCTGACCCGGCACTTTTTCACAGTTTTTTTATATAACGATCCAACCTGCGTTATTTCGGGCTCGAGCAAACACACGAGCGTTCCGTCGGTTTTCCACGCCTGCCACTGGGCAAATGTAGGCGTCGTTGCGGAATTTATTTCTTGAACCTCATTGTCACCCGCAAAAATTTTCAAACGGTCGTCGACATCCGGAAATTGGGTATGGTATGATATGAAATTCGTGATACTTACCTGCGCGTTGAACTGTTCCCGAACGGTCCATCCACGCGTTGCCGTTCCGCTGCGCGATCCACCGTAGCCATCAATGAGCGTCTGCGAATCGGCAGTTGTATTTGTCTCGTAAATGAACCAGCTTACATCGGTGCAATAACAGACTTTTGTCTCATTTTCGATTCTGACTTCAACCACCTGCGAAAGCTGCGTCGCCCGCGCACCATATGCGTATTGATACGGAGTCGTCGTAATCACTTTTCTTGCCATTGTAAACGAGAGCCAATCCCCCACATTAAAGAGACTATCCTTGTCCGTAAAAACAATCTGCCCAAGTTCGTATTTGAACCAAACGCTCTCCTCGACTTTATTATCAGCCGATGTATCACGCAATGCGGGAAATTTGACAACTTCAGCAGAATATGAGTTGAACGTTTTCTCCGGAGCATAACCATATACTTCGGTCACTTTATAGATATCCTGAAACGCCGTTTGAGGCTCAACACGTTCGTCGATTACCTTATATTCGATGGCCGATATGGACTCTCTGTCAATAGCGTCACGGAATATTTCTTTGCCAGAATACGATTTTATGGAAATGTCTAATAGTTCGCCGATTCTTGAAACAAACCTGTCTCTGGTTATATAGTAGTCAAATTCCAACCAGAAGATATCCTTTATCCCTCCGTATTGCTCGAACTCGAACACGCGTCTGAAAAGATCATCGTAGCACCTGTTGTCAAAAACTTTGTCTCTCACTTAATTATCCTTCTTTTGGGTAGCCATTGCAGCGGTGTTGTTTTTGATAGCTTTTAGAGATTGCAGGCAGTCGTCGAGCGCTTTAGTCATTTTTTCGATGTGGGCGGTGTCTTTTTGGGCGGTGCGACTATTGCCGCTGTCAGTGGCGCGCATTGAAAGTTCGCGCCCGAGCGCCACATCGGCCGTGGCAGGCGGCTGCGCGGCATGCGCAGTCTGATTTTTGCGCTGTGCCTGCCCTGTCATTATCCCCGAAACGCTCTCCGCAACGCCTTTTGGCACTGCTCCGGCCATTCTGCGCGCCGCATCCTCGGCGTTGCCGAGAAACCCGCGCGCTTGCGCCTGCCTACGCTCTTTCGACGCTTCTCCTCCAACTTTGCCGTCGCGAAAGTCTGTCCAACCGACGTTCGCGATAGCCCCGCTGCGGCGGGCACGGCGAAATTGAGAGTAGGCATCGGCGTATTTTGCCGAAATACTCGAGGGGCGCCTGTCATCCTAACCCATGGCAATCTAAGCGCTTCCCGAACCAAAAAAAGCCTGTGCATTCTGTTTCGCCTTAAAATCGTTGGTTTGGCGCATCATCTCGCCCAGCTTTTTCTTGTCCTCGTCCGATACTCCCTGCAACCCAGCAAGTGTACTTTTTATTCGACGCTCCTCTTCAAGCGCCCGGGCTTCATTCATCTTGCCTTGCGCTTTCAATTGCTCGATTTTATTCGTCAATATAATATCTTCTATTTTTGCCTGCGCGTCTTTGGCGAGGTTTTGCCGCCGAGCTCGTCGCTTACCGATTTTTCAAGATCGTATCGTTCCTGCGCCTGTCCCCGGGCAGTTTCCATTAAGGATTCTAGTTCTTTGCGGCTCATGCCTTCCTTGCGCGTGGCTTCGAAAATTTCCGACGCAAGCTGCGAAACCCTGAGTTTGCCCTCGATTTTCTTGGCAAGTTCCTCATTCCCCGACGCGCGCGCCCGCAAAATGTCCATCTCAAGTCCGCGCTGTACAGTCTTGTTGCCTTCAACTTCCGCCGCCAGCCACTTCTCGGTTGACGTCCTTTCTTTTTCAGCTACCAGAATCGCGTTGGCGTAGCGCGCCGCATCCGCTTGAGTCTGCTTTAAATCGTCGGAAGTCTTAATTTCGCCTTTGCGCGCGGATACATACGAACTTATTAAATCCAAGCGCTTTTGCTGGATTTTAACATCTGCAAGATTATTTTCCAAAGATTTAGCGTTTTCTGTTTCGCCGCGCAGACGCGCTCCGGCAAATGGCTCGAGCCTTTCGACCCCGCCGACAGCAGCCTGCGCAGCCCCTACAACGAGGGCAACGCGTGGCAGTACACTTATATGATTTTGCACGACATTCCCGAGCTTATAAAAATTGCGGGCGGCAACGAGGCGTTTGTCGCCAAGCTCGACAAGCTTTTCACAACCCCCAACCACAACGCAATTTGCGACGTTTCGGGTATGATTGGCTGCTACACGCACGGTAACGGCAACGACAGGTTCATTCCCTACCTCTATGTAGAGGCTGGCGTGCCCCACAAAACGCAGAAAATGGTGCGCCACATAATGGACACCATGTACAAAAACGCCCCGGGAGCACTGCCCAACAACGACGACTACGGCAATCTCTCGGGCTGGTATGTAATGAGCGCAATGGGGCTTTATCCGCCGATAAACGCCGCCGCTGCTGACGAATTTATTTTGGGCTCTCCCATTTTCAAAAAAATAACGCTAAAGCTACCCGAATACATCTACGACGGCAACACATTCACCATCGAATGCAAAAACTACGCGCCCGAAAACGTCTATGTTGAATGGGTCGAACTCGACGGCAAGAGGCTCGACAATTTCAAGATGCCCATCGACGCCCTGCGCACGGGTAAAAAGCTGGTGTTTAAAATGTCGCCCACCCCCGTCATAAAATAGCGCGGCAAAGCCTCTTCAAAATATAAAAAAGTTCCCGTCTCTCTTGCGAAGCGGGAATTTTTTTGCTTGTTTTTCCAGCCCCCGAACCGTGCAAAATTTGCCGCTCGGCGACGAAAAAATGGGCGGCTGCAATCAATCTCGTCCAAAGTATTGTTAGAACGCCGAAACGCGGTTGCCGTTAACGTCGGTTGCCGTGATGTAGAATTTGCAGGCGTTTGCGGGCAATTCGGCGCGGGCAATGCCGTTTTCAATTTTCATCGGAACGCTCTTCCACTTGTATTGGCTCGACTTTGCCCCGACACAATCGGTGAAGAAAAGCTCGGCTTTTTGCGCGCCGCCCACGGAACATTCAACGGTATTTTTGCCGCGCGTGATTGAACCGATTCTCGGGAACGCCTTTGCACCGAGTTTCGACGCAATAAACGCCTCGATTTCGGGAACGTTCCACCCCTGACTGTGCCCGTGTTTTAAATCGGAAATCAAAAGCGATTGCGCGTTTTTGGCTTTCTTTGCGGATTTTGTCCAAATGGAAAGCGGGTAAAACGGATCGACGGGCGAATTTACAAAGAACATCGGCACGGTTTCTATTTCGAGAGATTTCGACGGGTCGAACAATTCAATCCAGCGCCTTTGCGATTCCGTGCCCGCACCCGTGTAGCCGCCCCAGTTAAACGCGTCCGTTTTTTCGCAGACATATCCGCAGCCGTAGACGGGCACTGCCGCTTTGAAACGCCCGTCGATTCCCGAAACAAGGCACGTCAAAAAGCCGCCCCAGCTTATGCCAGTGACTGCCGTTTTGTTTGCGTCTACTTCGGGAAAGGAGCGTATGAGCGAATGCACCCGCACCACCGCCCCTACGGCGAAGTACGCCCACGCCCTTTTTTCCGCCTTGCCGTCGGCGAGCGAAACCGTCTGCGGCGTGTGTTCTGGCCCTCCGTTTTCAAGGTGCTTTCTCGCGGAGAGCTTGCCGTGGGAGAGTTTTTTGCGCATTTGAGGCGTGATGTTTTCATAAACGGGGTCGGGGCCGTTGCCGCGCCAGTCTATTGCTATTGCGGCGTATCCGCGCGAAGCCCAAAGCTCTACCCATTCGGCAAATGCCCGCCCTCCGCCGCCGTGCACGCAGACAACTGCGGGAAGATTTTTGTCTACCCCGCCGCCGCGCAAAATGGCGGGTGTACAATAGTAGGCGAAGACTTCGGTAGGCTTGCCGTCGAGTTTTTCGCCCTCGAAATAGAGTTTAAGCGCTTTTGTGTTCTTGCCCGCGCCGTCAAATCGGTGCTGCGGCACGGGAAATTTTTGAATGTCGCGCCAAAACGCGGAATCGAACCCGAAAACAAAACCGCCCGATGCAATGCAGACGGCAAAAATCATAACGAACTTTCTCATAATACAAATAATGTTTTATATAAAAACCGCAGTCAAGCAAAAACACCTGTCGTTGTTTTTTGCGTGTATTCTTCATTTTTTTTGAAAGTTAGTGCTCTAATTTTCTTGACAGTTAACTATGAAACAATAATGCTTCGGGGATATGAAAAAGCCGACTGTTAAATTTTTAAGCTTCTTTGCCGCTTTGTTTGTTTTGGCTATGTCCGCGCACGCATTCGCCGCGGACGGCGCGCCGACGACGAAGAAAACGGAAGTCGTCTGCGTGTACTACCCGCACTGGCACGTTTACCCGCAGGGGGAAAAATGGTTCGGCAAGAACTGGACGGAATGGGAATTTGTAAAGACCGCCAAGCCGCGCTTCAAGGGGCACAAACAGCCGATGAAGCCGTTGCTGGGATATCTCGACGGCAAATCGCCGACGGACGTCGCCAAGGAAATAGAGCTTGCCTCAAACAGCGGAATAGACGTGTTTCTCTGGGACTGGTATTTCTACGGCGACGGAATTCAGACAATGTCGGAGTCGCTCGAAGAGGGTTTCCTAAAAGCGCCAAATCGCGACAAAATGAAGTTCGCGATAATGTGGTGTTACCATGACCGTAAAAACGGGTTCCGCCCCGAATACGGCAAGCCGCGCCCAATGCTACAGCCGCTTTCGCGCACGCCCGAGGAATTTTTGAACGCCGTCGAATACTGCGCCAAAAACTATTTCACAAAACCCGAATATTGGAATGTTGAAGGACAACCGTATTTTGCAATATATGCAGCCGATGAATTTATGCGCGATATGGGCGGGGCTGAAAAAACGCGCGAGCTTCTCAAAAAAGCCGACACAATTTCGGAAAAATACTGCGGAAAACCCGTCCACTGGGCGGGTATGGTGAGAGGGCGAAAACCCGTTGAAGACTACACTACGGCGCAATTTGATTCACTCTTCCATTACAATATGCTGCCGTGGTACTTGCCGAATTACGGGGAATACGTATCCAAGAGGGAATGGGTTTTTGACTACTCCAAGTTGGCGGAAGCTCATCGTATAACTTGGGATTATTACGCAAATACGCCGATGAAATTCGTTCCCGTTGTCACAAGCGGTTGGGATTCGTCGCCGCGCACGCGTTTCGATGTAAAATTTCCGTGGGCAAAAGCTGAATATCCTTATGGGGCTATCGTAAAAAATACAACGGGCGACAAATTCGAAAAGCTCCTTCGCGACGCCAAAATTTTTGCGGAAAAATCGCAAAAATCTCCGCGCGTCGTTTTAATAAACGGTTGGAATGAATACACCGAAGGTTCGTTCCTCATTCCTACCCAGCGCGACGGCGATTCAATGCTGCGCGCCGTAGCCGCTGTCTTCGGGCGTAAACCCGCCGGCACATACACTTTCGGCGACAC
>DAVZIV010000048.1:0-7986 GCA_052273125.1 Candidatus Merdousia sp.
CGCGTTCCCGAAAGCTGGACGAAGCTCGGCGGGAACCGTGCCCGCGCGTTCTGCGGCGTTGCGAGGTACACCGTAAATTTCGACGCCGACAACCCCGAAAGCGCCGCTGCGATAGATTTGGGCGACGTGCGCGACGCCTGTACGGTGGTCCTAAACGGCGTGCCGCTTGGCGCGTACTGGTGCGCGCCGTTCAGGGTGGAGCTTCCGCGCGGGCTGTTGAAAAGTCGCAACACACTTGAAATAGAGGTGCAAAACAACGCGTTCAACCTTGCGCGCAAAATGTCGGCGCAAGACCCGAAATGGCTCGGCGGAAATTTCGTCGTGGACATAACGTACAAAAAATTCCGCCCGCACGAAAAGCCGCTCTCGCCCGCGGGGCTGTGTTCGCCCGTCCGCATTGTCTACAGGTAAATTTTTCGAATTGTGCGCGAACGCGCTTTAATCCGCGCGCAATTTTACGATACGAATCCCCGAAAGGTTGTTATGAAAAACTTTGAGGATTCGCAAACAATGAGATGTCTGGCGGAAGCTTTCGCAAACGAGTCGAAAGCCTCCATAATGTATTCGTTCTACGCGTCGAAGGCGCGCAAGGACGGCTTTGAGCAAATCGCCGATTTCTTCGACGAAACTTCCCGCAACGAGCGCGAGCACGCCGAAGTCTGGTTCAAGGCAATCCACGGCGACCCCCTGCCACCCACGTTTGAAAATCTGATGGCTGCCGCGAGCGGCGAAAACTACGAGTGGACTTCAATGTACAAGGAATTTGCCGAAATCGCCCGCAGCGAGGGCTTCGACGAAATCGCCAAGCGCTTCGAGCTTGTAGCGTCCGTCGAAAAGCGCCACGAAGCCCGCTACAAAAAGCTTTTGGAGAACGTCAACACCGAGAAAGTTTTCAGGCGCGACGAACCCAAAACGTGGCAGTGCGGCAAGTGCGGCTATTGCGTAGAGGACAAATCCGCGCCGCAGAAGTGCCCGATTTGCTCGCATTCGCAGTCGTTCTTCGCTCTAGAAAAAAACAATTTCTAAGAGCCGAAATTCGGGAACATTCCCCCGCCGGTCACGCAAGCCTTTCCGCCGAAATTTCCACGGGAGATTTCGCGCGGGGGCTTTTTTTGTATTCCGAACCGCGGACATCGTCGGGCGAAATTTTTCTTTACAAGCGCCGCCGCCTGGCTACGCTGTGTTTCAACAGGAAAGGATTTCATTATGAAAAAACACATACTGACATTTGCATTTTTATCAACTTCGGCTGTGCTTTTTGCAGCGCCGTATTTTGTCTCGCATCAGGGCGGGCTTTGGAGCGCGAGCACCACTTGGAATGGAAACGCAATTCCCCAGCCCCCCATTGATTTGCGCATGGACGCAGCTTCCGGCAATCTCGAAATAGACAAGCTTGCCTCCCCCGCGAACATGAGCGTATGGGGCAAACCCCAGAACATTCACATTCTCGACGGAGCTATATTCGAGCTTGCCCATGGCGGCTTCAATATGCAGGACGTTTCGATGTGTATTTCGGGTTCGGGCTTCTTCAAGTGCAAAGGCAATACGCTGCTGGGCTATGGCGGAAATGGCGGCAAACTGAGCTTTGTTTCAAATGTGGAGCTAAGCAAAATCACCTTCGACAACCACCGCAAGCTAATCAAGGACTTGACCGTCTCCATGAACCAACCCATAGACAGGATTTTCAAGACTCCGCTCAAGAAAGACGGCAAGACGTACTCAAACCTTTCCGTCAGCGGCGTATCGGGCGCGAAAACGCGCGTCGACATTTGCGGAAACACAACCGTCGGCGACATTGACGTTCTCAATTCCGCCCATCTTGTCATAGACACTCCGAGGCTTTTCCTCAGCGGCGAATTCAGAAAGATTGAAGTTACAAACGCAACGCTTGAACTCCGCCGCAACGGACCGCAGTACCTTGTTTACAGCAAGGTGCGCCTCAACGGCAATGCCACGCTCAAGCTTGTCGGCGAATCCCCCCTGCTCAACCGTGCCATAAACGTGCTTTTCCTCTCGGGCAATCAGAATACCGTTGAGCTCTACGGACATTCCGAAATCAGCGGCTTCACCGTTTACGACAACGGCAAGAAAAACGCCCGAACAATCAACATTGTAATTCCAAAGAACTCAAAGGGCACTGTGCTTTCAATGAATTCGTTTGTTGTGTGTCCTGCGGCGAAGGTTTGTCTTGCCGACAATTCGCTTTCCCAGACTGGCGCGGGTGCGAAAGTTTCCGATGTTTCAATAAACATCAAAAATTTCCGCAACAATGCAATCAAGGTTGCCAAGGGATTCAAAGACCCTGCCGACTATGCGAAAATCAAGGCAGACGGTTTCAAAAACTTCCGTCTGCAAAACGGTTTCCTCGTAGCCGATCCCATCTAACTTTTTTATCTTTTGGCGCGGCGATGCGCGTAGCGCAAATCGCCGCTTTGTCGGTGAAAAAAGTTTGGTTTCTGTAAAAAAGATTAAAGCGTTTCATTTTGAAACGTTTTATTTATTATAAAAAAAGCCAATCATTATGCGCCACGACATTGAATGGCTAACCACGCTCCTTACCGCGTTTTGCATTCGCAAAATGTGCCATCCCCATTTTAGCTTAGTGATATTTGTTGACAAAGCGGCGGGAATTTTTTGCGGTAGCAAAAAATCGCCACGCAATAAGATGGAAACCCGCCCAGCGGGTTAAGAACCTGAGCCCCACTTGGCAGGGGCGGGTTTGCCGCTTTCTATGTCGGCTTTCATTTTTTCGGCAGCGCTGCACAGACCGCCCGATTCTTTTTCGATTATATCTGCGCAAATTTCGGCGGCTTTTTTCGGGTCTTTTTTCAAGCCCGCGCCCGCCCACAATTTCCAGGCAAGGTGTATTTTGTTTATTCCGCCGAGGTTTTTAGCGGCGTAGTCGAGCCACTTTTGCGCCTTCGCCTCGTCGGCATACTCTGGCGTCGAGTAGAGGGCGGAAAGTTTCAGCGCATAGTTTGCGTCAGCAAGACAGAGACGTTCAAGCAGCGCGGCGGCGGCGTTGAAATCGCGCCCTACGTATCGCCCGCTTATGTGCAAAGTCGCCAAAGCATCGCACGCTGGAACGTAGCCTGCGTCTGCCGATTTCTTCAGCCAAAAAATCGCCTTGGGCACGCTTTTGAAAAATCCGCCCTTGCCCGAGATGTATTTGCGGTAGATGTCGAACATTGCGGCGGGGTCGCCGTTTTGGGCGTTCCTAAGCTGGGCGAAAGACTTGCGCTGTTTCCAATATTTGACCGTCTCGGCATCGTTGCGGTTTGAATAGATTGATATTAACTGATTGCAGGCGTCGAGATGGCCCGCCTCTCCCGAGGCGGTGAGCCAGTAGAGCGCCTTTTCCCTGTTTGCGGGCAGCATATAGCCGTAAATAAACGAATTTGCCAAGGCGAATTTGTCTTCGGGAGAACCCTTTTGCGCGGCGGTTTCGCGCCATTTTACCGCCTTTGCGTAGTCGAGACAGCCGAGCTTTTTGTCCCCGTAGATTGCCCCGAGAAAGTTCATCGCGGGAACGTTGCCGCCCGATGCGGCTTTCTCGAGCCAAGAGACTGCCGTTTTTATGTCGAAGACGGCGGGCTTTATGCCGCGGGCGTACATTGTGCCGAGCGTCAGTTGCGCCACGGCGTCTCCCGAGGCGGCGTCGGCAAAGATTTTGTCGAATTTTTCGGGCGTTATTTCGGCATTTTGCGAAACGGCTTTCGCAGCCTGAACAGGCTGCTCAGCGCCGTCGGCAGCCTGCGCCGAATTTTGAGCCGCTGCGGCCGCCGCCTGTGCGGGCTTTGCCGCGGCATCGGAAGCTCCGCCGCCCGAGGCTATGTCTCCTATAGCCTGCGCCGCAACCGTTACCGAAGCGCCCAGCGCCGCAGCCGCCAAAAACAGTTTCAATGCAGTTTCTCCAAACATTTTGCAATTATTTTTGAACGGCAATCAAACCGCTGCGCTGATAAAATTCCTCCATCTTAATTTCGCAGACGCTCTGGGGTTGCGTTTTCAATTTGCGGGCTTCGTCGCCCAAATTTACAAACTCCACACCGCCGCACTTGAGGCGTTTGACGAAATCGACAAACCAGTCGAAGTACGCGCGTCCCTCGAGCTCCGCGTGGATTGTCATAACCGACAACCCGCTGTTTTTTGCAATTTCCCCAGCGTAATAGCCTGAAAGTTCCGCGAGCGGTTTTTCGCACAAAACCTCGTCGAGAGTGTAAAGCGTAGAGGGAATTTGCAGCGTCCCGAAACGCTCCCCGCCCATTTGAGCGGCGAACGGCGAACGCCCGCGGACATCGCTTGCGTAGTCGAGCCCGAGTTCGTCCTCGACGCGCAGATACGCGGGAGAAACCTGCCAGCCCGCGCAGCCGCAAGTTGCGCACTTTTTGCCCGTAATTGAATTGAGCGCGTTGTACGCGTTGAGAAACTGCGCCGCGACTTCTTCGGGCGTCATTTTAAAAAGCCTGTTCTGCCAAAGGTAGTGATTCCACGAATGCACGCCGCATTCAAAGCCGTCGGCATCAACGGCTTTTATTGTGTCTGCGCAGCGTTTTGAAATCACCGGCGCGGGTAGCAGCGTTCCGTAGAGAAGCGTCTTGAGCCCGTAATTGCCCGCGACGTTGCTCTTGATACATTTGCGGATAAAGCCCTTTTTAAACGCCCTGAAAATCGACCGTCCAGTGCAGTCTGGTCCCATTGAAAAGAGGAAGGTCGGGCGGATTCCCTCTTTGGAAAAAAGCCGGCGGAAGTTTTCGACGCCGACTTTCGTACCCTCAAAAGTATCGACGTCTATCTTAAACGCCAGCTTCATAGTCTTTGCCGAGCAAGTGGTAGTCCAAAATGAGTTTTATGGACGTTTTGAAATCGGTCTTGGGCGTCCAGCCGAGAACAGACTTTGCCTGCTCGATGGAGGGCACGCGGCGGTCGGCGTCCTGATAGCCCGCGCCGTAGTATTCGTCGCCCGAGACGGTCTCGATGAGGGTCTTTTCCGCCAGCGCCGCGTATTCGGGATAGTTTTTAAATTCGGCAACGAGCACCTCCGCCAGTTCCTTCACGGAATGCTCCTCTGAGGGGTTGCCGATGTTGAAGATTTTACCGTCGGCGCACCCGTTTTCGTTGCGGATAATGCGCGTAATGCAGTCTACGCCGTCGTCGATGAAAGTGAAGCAGCGCTTTTGCAGTCCGCCGTTGACAAGCTTGATGGGCTTGCCGTTGAGAATGTTGTGGGCAAACTGCGTAATCACGCGCGAAGAGCCCTCTTTGTGCGCCTTGATGTCGTCGAGGCGCGGACCGATGAAGTTGAAGGGGCGGAAGAGCGTAAACTGCAGCCCTTCGTGCTTGCCGTACGCCCAAATGAGGCGGTCGAGCATCTGCTTAATGCAGGAGTAAATCCAGCGCTCCTTTTCAATAGGCCCGAGAACGAGCTTCGACGTGTATTCGTCGAACGCGGCGTCGGGGCACATTCCGTACACTTCGGAAGTGGAGGGGAAAATCACGCGCTTGCCGTATTTGAGGCACATTTTGATGATGTCCACATTCGACTCAAAGTCGAGGTTGTAGACTCTCACGGGGTCTTTTACGTAGAGGGCGGGCGTAGCCACGGCAACGAGCGGCAAAACGATGTCGCAATCTTTAACCGCAGCTTCCACAGCCGCCTTGTCCTTGAGAACGTCGACTTTGCGGAAAGTAAACCTCTCGCGCCCGAGAACGTTGCCGAGCTTGCCGTCGGCGATGTCGAAACCGACAATGTCGTAGTCGGTCTGTTTCAAAAGTTTCCACACCAGCGACGAGCCTATAAAGCCGTTCGCGCCCAAAATAAGGATTTTCTTCTTTTCCATACTCATTGCGCCCCATTAAAATTCATTTTTTTCATTTTACAACTTTTTTATTGTTCCGACACACTTTGAAAGGCTCTTGACGCGCGGGTTATAATGGCGCTTTCAAAAACAAACAAGACAGCAAATATGAAGAAAACACTGATTTCACTTATTGCAACATTGGTTCTCTGCGGTTGCGGAGCAAACGTGGACGAAAACAAGACTCCCCAGCAGGCGAAGGCGGAAGCCCTCACGCTCGACTCCGCCGCCCTCCAGAAGAAGGTGGACGCCTGCAAAAAGTTCCTCGAAGAGCAGAACGCAAAATCGAAGGAAGTGATCGAAAAGATGAAGGCCATTCCGCTGAGCCAGCAGATGGGCGAAGACGCCCAGAAGCTCAGAGCCGAAGCCAGGAAAATAGGCGATTCCGTCAAGAACGTCGGCGACCAGCTCCAAGTATATCTCGAAGAGCTCAAGGCAAAAGCCGCCAACTCCGCAAAATAGTTTTTTTGAAAGCAAAAAACGCGCACTCCCCCGCCGCAAAACGCGTGGGAGTTTTTTTGCCCGAATTTCCCGCGCCGCAAGTCCCGTTTGGCAAAACAAGATAAAGGTTGCCATAAACGTGCCGATTGTGTTAGGGTTGCCGAAAATACAAAATATGCCAAGCACAGCACAAAGCTTAGAACTTGCGGGAACCGCCGAATTGCAGGCGGAGTCAGGCGCGGCGGCGGTACTGAAAATATCGGGAGAATGGTTCATAGGCACCCCCCACACTCTTTCGGGGGAAATCTGCCCGAAGCTGCCCGAAAATTTGAAAAAGCTTTCGTTCGACACCTCGGCGCTCGGCAAGTACGACTCCTCCCTCATAAGCCTGATTCTCAAAGCGGTAAAGACCGCAAGCGCGCGCGGGGCGGAAGTCGATTTTTCGACACTGCCCGAAGGCATAGAGGCAATGCTTTCCCTCGCCGTGGCCGTCCCCGCGGCGGACACAAAAAGGAAGACGGCGCCCATTCCGTTTGTAAACAAGGTCGGCGAGCACACAATAAATATGCTCGCCAACGCGAAAGACTACGTGTCGTTCTTCGGCGACATCACAATAGCGCTGATGAACCTGATTCGCGGGCGCGCCAGAATGCGCCGCTGCGATTTTATGCTAATCACGCAGCGCACCGGGCCCGAGGCTTTGGGAATAGTGGGGCTTATCAGCTTTCTGGTCGGCCTGATTCTTGCGTTTGTCGGTTCAATCCAGCTTGCAAAATACGGCTCGGAAATTTTCATTGCAGACTTGGTGGGCATTGCAATGGTGCGCGAAATGGGCGCAATGATGGTCGGCATTGTAATGAGCGGCAGAACGGGCGCGGCGTTTGCCGCGGAACTCGGCTCGATGAAGGTAAACGAGGAAATTTCGGCGTTTAAGACTTTCGGAATTTCGCCCGCGGAATTTCTGGTTCTGCCGCGCATACTCGCGCTTGTGTGCATGTTTCCGCTGCTTACGATTTTCGCAAACGTAATAGGAATGCTCGGCGGTCTTGTAATAGGCGTGGGAATGTTCGACATCAGCTACGAGCAGTACTCAAGCCGCACAATTTCGGCGCTGAGCCTCGTACAGATTTCAACGGGCGTGGGCAAGAGCATTGTCTACGGAATAATAGTGGCGTGCATAGGCTGCCGAATGGGAATGGCGTGCGAAAACAGCTCCAGCGGCGTCGGGCGCGCCACGACATCGAGCGTGGTTCAAAGCATAACGTGGATTATCGTAGCCGACGCGATTTTCGCGGTAATCTTTACAATTTTCGACATATGACGAACTCCACCGACAACCGCGAAGACGTTTTCAAAATAGAAAATCTCACGATGGCGTACGGAGATTACGTCGTTATGCGCGACCTGAATTTCTCGGTAAAGCGCGGCGAAATATTCTTCATAATGGGCGGCAGCGGCTGCGGAAAAAGCACCCTGCTTAGGCATATGATAGGCCTTGTGCAGCCCGCCGCGGGAACAATCTTCTACGACGGCAAAAATTTTTCGGACGCCCCCGTCGAACAAAAGCAAAAAATGCTGCGCGAATTCGGCGTGCTCTATCAGGGCGGCGCCCTGTGGAGCTCGATGAGCCTGCGCGAAAACATACTGCTGCCGCTGACGGAGTTTTCGGACATCTCGCGCGGGAAGG
>DAVZIV010000049.1:0-7936 GCA_052273125.1 Candidatus Merdousia sp.
ACGAAACGCAAAAAATCGTAAAAATATCCCCCCAAAAATACAATTATCGAAATTATGACTGACAATAAATTCGACTACAATTTTACGGATATAGAGAAGCGCTGGCAAAACGCTTGGGATAAAAACCAAACGTTTGCCGCCGAAAAAATCGACGAGACCAAAAAGCCCAAATACTACATTTTGGATATGTTCCCCTACCCGTCGGGCGCGGGGCTGCACATAGGACACCCCGAAGGCTACACGGCTTCGGACATCATCGCCCGCTACAAATGGGCAAACGGCTTCAACGTTTTGCACCCCATGGGGTGGGACGCTTTCGGACTGCCCGCCGAGCAGTACGCGGTAAAAACGGGAACGCACCCCAGCATTACAACAGCCGCCAACATAGAAAATTTCCGCAGGCAGATTAAAAGCATAGGCTTTGCCATAGACTGGTCGCGCGAAATCAACACAACCGACCCCGCGTATTATAAGTGGACACAGTGGATATTCCTCAAACTCTTTGCAATGGGTCTGGCCTATGTAGACGAAAAGCCCGTGTGGTGGTGCCCGAAACTCGGCACGGTTCTTGCCAACGAAGAAGTCATAGACGGCAAGAGCGAAGTCGGCAAATTCCCCGTGGAGCGCCGCAAGCTCCGCCAGTGGATTCTCAAAATCACCGCCTATGCCGACAAGCTCATTGAAGGGCTTCACCGCCTCGACTGGCCCGAATCGACAAAGCGCCTGCAGACAAACTGGAATGGGCGCTCCGAGGGCGCTGAAGTGGATTTTGAAATAGCCGATTCCGCCGCGAAAGGCAAAAAGCTGCGCATTTTCACAACCCGCCCCGACACTCTCTACGGCGCAACCTATATGGTAATAGCCCCCGAGCACCCGCTCGTTGACGAGCTTGTATCGGAGGAAAACCGCCAAGCCGTCGCCGACTACAAGGCGTCCATCGCCTCGAAGAGCGACCTCGACCGCACCGATTTGGCAAAGGACAAAACTGGCGTCTTCACGGGCGCGCACGCAATCAACCCCGTCAACGGCAGGCAAATTCCCGTCTGGATTGCAGACTACGTTTTGATGAGCTACGGCACGGGCGCAATTATGGCAGTTCCCGCGCACGACGAGCGCGACTACGACTTCGCCGTTAAGTTCAACCTGCCCATTATCCGTGTAATAGACAAAAAGAATCCCGACGGCACCGAAATTCCCCTGCCCTTTACCGATGTCGGCAAAATGACAAACTCCGGAGAATGGAACGGAACCGACTCGCTCGAAGGAAAGAAAAAGGTCACCGAAATGCTCGAAAAGGCGGGCGTCGGCAAAAAGGCAATCAACTACAAGCTCCGCGACTGGCTTTTCTCGCGCCAGCGCTACTGGGGCGAGCCGTTCCCCATTGTCTGGGTTGAAAAGACCGCCTACGACATCGCCGAAAAATCGGGAAAGTGGAATCTTCCCGAAACGGCCGTTTCCTTTACGGACGACTCGGGCAAGACGCTCTACGCGCTGCCGCTTCCCGAAAAATATCTGCCGCTAAAGCTTCCGCAGGTGGACAATTACAAGCCATCGGGCACGGGCGAAAGCCCGCTTGCCCACGCCGCAAACTGGCTCAACGTAAAGGTCAACCCGCAGACGGCGGAAATAGTGCCCGCCTGCGAATTCAACGGCGGAGAAGGCTTCTTCGACGGCCGCCGCGAAACAAACACAATGCCCCAGTGGGCGGGTTCGTGCTGGTACTACCTGCGCTACTGCTCCCCGCATTGCGACACCGCGCCCGTAGACGCCGAGGCGGAAAAATACTGGCGGTATCCCGACTTCTATATAGGCGGCGCAGAACACGCCGTGTTACACCTGCTCTACGCGCGCTTCTGGCACAAGGCTCTCCACGACTGCGGCGTGCTCACGGGCGACGAGCCCTTCAAAAAGCTCTTCCACCAAGGCATAATCCTGGGTCAGCTTGAATACACGGGCTACAAGAAAGACGGCAATTTCGTGCCCGCCTCCCGCGCAGGCGAAGACGGCGTTGAAGCCGTGAAACTTTCGGAAAACGATGTCGAAAAAATCGGCGCCTCGTTCGTCCTGAAGTCCGACAAGTCGATTTCGGTGGACGCGCGCAGCTTCAAGATGAGCAAATCGCGCGGCAATGTCGTCAATCCCGACGACATCATTGCAAAGTACGGCGCCGATTCGCTGCGCCTGTACGAAATGTTCCTCGGGCCGCTCGAAGACCAGAAGCCGTGGAATACAAACGGCATCGAGGGAGTTTCGCGCTTCCTCAAAAAAGTCTGGCGCGAATATGTCGACGCCGAAAGCGGAGAGCTCAACAAAAAGATTTCCGCCGATGCAAAAGACCCGCCCGAACTTCTCAAGCTTCTCAACCAAACGATAGTCAAGGTGGGCGCGGACATCGAAAACCTGCGCTTCAACACGGCAATTTCGCAGATGATGATTTACGTCGGGCTGCTGCAAAAACAGACTGCCGTTTCGCCCGAAAGCGCGGCGAAATTCGTGCAGTTGCTCGCGCCGTTCGCCCCGCACATAGCCGAAGAATTGTGGCAAAAGCTCGGCGGGACAGGCTCGGTGGCGAAAGCCCCGTGGCCCAAAGCCGACGAGTCGAAAATCCAAAACGCCACGGTAAAGATTGCCGTTCAGGTCAACGGCAAACTCAGGGGCGAATTGCGGATTGAAGCCTCGATGGGCAAAGACGCCATTCTCGCCGCGGCAAAAGACATTGAAAACGTAAAGACGTTCACAAACGGCAAAACCGTTGTGAAGGAAATCTACGTTCCCAATAAAATTGTAAACATTGTGGTAAAGTGAAGAAATTCTCTACATTGCTGGCTGCCGCTCTGCTGCCGTTTTGCGCGGCGGCAGCCTCGGCGGCGCAAAGTCAAAGCGCGCAGGCGGGCGCGGTTTTCCTGCACACGCTGCGCGGAAATCCGCAGGTGCAAAAAGACGGAAAGCCCCTTTCGGATATGGCGGGTAAAACCGTATCCGCCGACGGGCTTAACATTGTCTGCAAAAAGAACCAGTACGTTTCGCTGAAATTCTCCAATTCAATAGTGATGGCGTGTTCGGGAAATTCGGAAATATTCGTCGAAGAATTCAGGCAGGAAATTCCCGAAAATTTCGACAACGACGGCGACAGGGAAAATTCCGCCTCAACTCTCGTGCTCTCGGTTAAAAAAGGCACGTTCGAATTTGTCTGCCGCGAACTCCGCGCCGCAAGCCGTTTTATAATAAAGACGCGCGCGGGCGACTTCGACGTGCGCGCAAAAATGTGCGAAATCAAAAACAACGGCTCTTCGATAACATTCCGCCTGCTCGACGGAATGGCGCATTTTAAATCAACCAACGGCAAATCGGACTTCCTGCGTTCGAAGCAGAAGGCAACCGTCAGAAACGGCGCGATAAAATCGAACTTCCCCCTCGAAATAGAGCAGATGGGTATCATGGAGGAAAACGAACTTTTTGCAAAATTTTCCGCCTGCCGCCAAATCCAAAGCTCCATAGTCTTCTACAGGCAAGATTCCCAAATTCTGGCAAAGCGCATAATTTTCAGGGAATTTATGCTCAATCCCCGCCCGTACGACATTTCAAAATGACGCAAAAACTTTCAAAATTTCTGCCCGAAAATTTCGACGCATCGGCAAGACTCTCCATTTTGGCGGGTCGCGGCGAGTACCCGAAACTTCTGGCGCAGCGTCTGGAAGATTGCGGCATAAACGCGTCTCTGACGGTGTTTGAAGACGAAACCGCCCCCGACCTGATAGAGCGCTTCTCAAACGGGCGCATCGACGGCACAATAAATGTCGGGCAGCTTGGCAAGCTTTTGAAATCGCTGAAAAACGGCGGCGTAAAATACGCAATAATGGCGGGGCAGATAACGCCCAAAAAACTCTTCAAAGGCCTCAAGCTCGACCTCAAGGCAATGCTCGTGATGGCAAAACTCAAGCGCAGAAACGCCGAAACAATCTTCGGCGCAATCGCGGACGAGCTCGCAAAAATAGGCGTGGAACTTCTCGACGCCCGCAGCTTTTTGGACGACAGCCTCGCCCCCGAAGGCTTTTTCTGCGGCAAGAGCTGGAACATCACCGCAGACAACCTCGAGCACGCAATGACCATAGCCCGCGAAATGGCGCGGCTCGACGTCGGGCAGTCCTGCATTACATCGCGCGGCAGCGTTTTGGCGGTCGAAGCGTGGGAGGGAACAGACAATATGATTGAGCGCGCGGGGACTTTCGGCGCGCGCGACTGCCTATTTGCAAAAACGGTCAAGCCCAATCAGGACTACCGCTTCGACGTGCCCGTCATAGGCGAGCGAACCGTGCGCAAACTCGCCGCAGCTGGAGTGAAAAACGCCGTCTTGGAGGCGGGCAAAGTGCTCGTCTTGGACAAGCCCAAAGTGCTGGAGCTCGCCCGACAAAACGACATCAAAATTTTCGGTATATGAGTTTGGTAGAAGACAAAAAGAAACAACTTATAGACGAATACGGGCTTTTCCCGGATTCGCAGGAGCTTTTTGAGTATCTGATTGAAAAAAACAGGCAGACGCCGCATTTGCCCGCCGACAAAAAGACGGAATGCAATATGGTAAAAGGCTGCGTCTCGAGCCTCTGGCTTGTGCCGTCTTTCGACGGAAAGACGTGCGCCTTTGAAAGCGACGCGGATTCGCTCATTACGCGCGCGGTGGCGTCGGTCGTCTGCAGCCTCTACAGCGGGCTCACCCCCGCGCAGGTTCTCGAAATAGACCCCGCCCTGCTCGCCGAAGTCAACATTTCGAACCACCTCTCGCCCAACAGGCGCAACGGGCTGAGCCAGCTCTGCAAACGCATACGCGAATTTGCGGAATCGAAAATCCAATCTTAATAATATAGAATAAAAAAATATGAAAAAATACATAAAAGCAATAGCGGCAATCGCGGTAGTATTCGCGTCGGTATCGGGCGCGGAAATGTTCAATCTGGCGTCTCCCGACGGCAAACTCGCGGCGGAAATAGACGTAACCAACAAGTTCTCAATCTCCGCAAAATTCAACGGCGCGCAGTTTGTGAAGAACGCAACCGTCTACGTTCCTACAAACCGCTACACCTACTACAACGGGCTGCCATATAGCCTCGACCACCGCTACTATCGCGGCGACGACCCTTCGGAGGACTTCAACCAGCTTGAATTCAGCTACACGAACAACGGCTATAAAGTTTATGTGCGCGTTTATAACGACGCCCTTGCATTCCGCGTGGAAGTCAAAAATCACCCGCGCGTTGAAAAGATCGTCAACGAATTCGTGGAAATTCCCTCCAGAGGCACGAGACACTGCGCAGACCTGCCCCTGCTCTTCTCTCTCGACAACAACGTCTACGCGGCGTTTGTCGAAGGCAACGTCGGCGCGTACCCGCAGTTCAAAGTCAAGTACGACAGCAAGAAAAAGGCGTTTGTGTCGGACTTCAAAAAAATCAAAAATTCCGACGAATTTGAAAGCGACTATATCTACGACCTCGACGGCAAGGGCGGTTTCCTCCCGTGGCGCGCATTCGTGCCCGCCTACGGCTATGCGGACCCTCAGATTAAAAACGTCAAGGCAAGGCTCGACAAGGCAACAACAAACAAATAGTCAAAAAAAATCGTAAAAATGCTTGAATAATCGCCCTATTCAGTCAGTATGTCCGTTACATAACGCCGATATTCGGGGTTGCAATTTTTTAGCTTTATTACAAAACAACATCAAAATCAAAAAATTAAATGAAAAGAAAAATCCTCACAGTATTATCAATAGCCGCCATGGCTTTTGCGGCTCAGTTTGCCGTCGCCCAGTCTGCGGACGCTCCCGCCGCCAATTCGGCAAAACCCGACCAGCCCCAGGTCGTTGAAAAATCGCTCGGCGATATGTGGCGCGCAGGCGGCTGGACAATGTACCCGTTGGGCTTTTTCGGTATTTTTGCAACAACGCTCATCATCTACAATTTCATCGCCATACGCAAAAATAAGTTCCTCAACCCCAAGGGCATGAAGGAAGTCGAAAAACTGGTCAACAAACTCCAGATTGCCGACGCCGTGACATACTGCGAAAAGAACCCCTCGCCCATTACAAACATTGTGGGCAACGGACTTTCGAGAGCCGACGAGCGCGACATCAACCCCGACGAAATCGCGGTTGCAATGGAGGAAGCCTCTGTCGAAGAATTCGCCAACCCCTACGTTCTCATCAACTACCTTTCGGTTACGGCGTCTCTGGCGCCCATGTTGGGTCTGTACGGTACGGTTTCCGGTATGGTTAAGGCTTTTAACACAATCGCAACCGAAGGCGCAGGCAGTGCCTCCAAGCTCGCGGACAACATTTCCGAAGCTCTCATCACGACGGCTACGGGTATGATGGTCGGTATCCCGGCTATGTTCTTCTTCTTCTTCTTTAAGAATAAGTACGGCGCGATCATTTCCGGCTCGAGCCGCATCATCGGCGACCTGATTTTCACAATGAAGCGTTCGCTTAAGTACGGTCCGCAGGAACTCGACGACGACGCTCCCGAAGCCGCGACGGTCCCCGCAGTTGCCGAAGAAGCCCCCGCTCAGGAAGAAAAACCCCAAGAATAATTAAAGGGCTTAAAACCGTATGAAAACTTGGAAAGCACCGGAAGGCGACGATAAGTTCGAGCTGACGCCGATGATTGACGTCGTCTTCCTCTTGATTACGTTCTTCATGACCGTAACAAGTTATGCTTCCGCCGAACTGGTTCAAGTGGCGATGCCAAACGCCCCCGAAGCCAAAGTTCCCGACGATGTCGGCGACAGGCAGTTCCTGTCTGTCTCGGAAACGGGAACATACTTTCTGGGCGCGTTTTCGTCGAACTTGGAAGACATAAAAAAGGCGCTAATTGCGCGCAACAGCGTGTCGGGATTCAAAGGCGCCTACATAAGAGCCGATGCCCACACGCCCTACAGATATGTCAACGACCTTATGAAAGTTTGCGCGGAAGCCGGCGTATACAACATTCTATTCGGAACATTGAAAGACTAATCTTATGGCAGTAAGAAATAACGATGTTTTGGACTCGGAGGACAGTTTTGACTTAACGTCAATGATTGACGTTGTCTTCCTGCTGCTCATTTACTTTATGTATTTGCCAATCCAGCAGGAGGCAGACTTGCTATTCTCCCTGCCCGCGGTTTCCGAACCGAGCGCAAAGAACGCGGTTCTGCCCAGCGAACAGATTGTTGAAATAGCCCCCGACGGAAGCATATTCCTCAACGGGGCGGAAATAGAAAATCTGGGAAACAGACTTTTCCCGAACCCGAACGCGGCAAACAAAAAGGTGGAGTTCAACGAACTGGCGTCGACGCTCAAACGCCTCAAGCAGAGTGCAGACCGCAGCGGAATCTCCACGATAGTTTCCATCTATCCCGATGCCGACTCGCCCCATCAGGCGGCAATATCCGTCTTGAACGCGTGCGCGGCGGCTGGAATAAAACAGGTTTCCTTCGCCGAAGCAGATTGAAAATTTTAAACTCCAAAACGCCCGTTTTCGCGGGCGTTTTTTTTGCGCCCGAAACACGTACCCCCGTTGGCAAAGTCCCCCACCGACAAAGGCTAAGCGGGTTGGTGTCCCCTGCCAGATTTTTTCTTGCAATGCCGCAAAAATCTGGCAAGAATTGTGCGAATGAAAGCGATGAATATTAAAAAGATTGGGTTTGTCGTATTCGCCTTTGCCGCAATGTGTTGCGCGGCCGCAGGTACACAGCCGACATTGCAGATTTACGGACACAGGGGCGAACCCACCCTCGCCCCGCAAAATACCGCCGAAAGTATAAAACTTGCCTTCGACCTCGGCGCGCAAATGGTCGAGACCGACTTCTACATTACAAAAGACGGCACAATGCTGTGCATGCACGGCAAAAAAGAGCTGAAATCGCTATGGAATATCGACAAAAAACCACAGGAAATGACACTTGAAGA
>DAVZIV010000050.1:0-7901 GCA_052273125.1 Candidatus Merdousia sp.
GCACTGCCGACCATTTCAAGAAGATGGGCTGCGATTCCCTCAAATTCCAGACTCTTGCCTGCGGAAATTCCTACTCTTTCGACGGCTTTACACTTACGCCCGCAATAGCCTACCACTCCGATCCGCGCGCAATCGGAATGATTTTCAAGTTCGGCAACAAGACGGTCTATTTGAGCGGCGACACCGAATACCGCCCGACTTTGGCGCGCGACGTCATGGCGGCGGCTGGCTGCAAAATAGACGCGGTTATCATCTGCATAAACGGAAAGCTCGGCAATATGAACAGGGACGACGCCGTAAAAGTGGTTAAGGAAATCAAGCCCGATGTCGCCGTTCCCATGCACTGGGGGCTGTTCGCAGGCAATACCGAAGACCCGAAGCCTTTCAAGGCGGAGCTGGAAGAATTCGGCGTGCGCTGCATCATTCCCGAACCCGCCGCGGCGTTCAAAATTTAGCACATCCAAATTTTTGAGGGGCTGCGCATTCGGTGTTTTGTAAAATGGTAAAGGGCGCATTTTTTTTTCTCAGGGCGTTCGTAGTTGCGGCGGCGCTGGCGGCCGTTTATTTTGCGGCGGTTTTTCCCGAGCGCGGGGCGTTGGACGCTCGCGCGGCGTCGCTGCCCGACTTCGACTGGCGCGCGTACGCAAAAGACAGGTGGGCTGTTGGCGACTCGGCGGCGTCGCTTGCCGCACTTGAGTTCGTTATCGAAAACTCTCTGCCCGATACTCCCGCGTGCGCCAAGCTCTATGCCGACTACCTCGAGCAGCTTCGCCAGCGAAAGTCGTTCACAGGCAGGATTGCGGCGGTGGGCAAGGGCTTTCTTCTCGGCGATGTCGACGGTTGGGACGCCCTCGCCGGGGCGGCGGTTGCCGATTTTCTCCTATACGGAGACCTCCGCGACATTGCGCGGGAATCGCTTGCCGGCGGTTCGCGCGACAACTTCGTTTTGGCGATGGCTTCCGTCGGCGTTGCGACATCGGCGGCGGGCTATGCAATGCCTGCTTCCGCGCCGCTGGACGCCTCGGTTTCGCTGCTTAAAATCTCCAAAAAGTCGGGCGCGCTGTCGGCGGGGGTTCGCAAGGGCGTAGCGGGCGCGGCGTCGGATTTTTCGGCATCGGCGCTCGGAAAGGTTCGCGCGGGGGACATAGCTGGGGCGCGGAGGGAGCTCGGACTTCTCGGCGAAAAATTCTCGCCCGTTTGGGAGCTTGCAAAGCGCTCGAAAACGTGGTCGGAATTTTCCGCAATTTTGCGCTCGGCTGATTCGCTCGGCGAGCTCGGCAAGTTGAACGCCGTGCTGAAATCGCCCAAAAACGCCAGAATTCTGGAGCGCGCGCTGCTTGCAAATCCCGCGCAGAGGCGCGCCATTGTAGACTACGCGCTCGACGGCGGCGACTTGTCGAAACTCAACGCCGCAATGCGCAAGGGCTCGACGGGAATGTCCCGCGCGCTTTCGACAGCCAAAAACGCCTCGCGCATATTCAAAAACGCCGACAAGACGCTTTCGCTTTTCGCGCTGAACTTGGCGGAAATTTTCGGCCCGGGCGCGCGCTGGCGCTGGGGCGTCTTCGCCGTTGCGGCGCTCTTGGGCACGCTGTGCGCGCTGTCGCCGCGGCGCGTATGGCGCACGGTTTGCCAATATTCGCAAAACGAATCCTTCGCGCGGAAGCTTTCGAGGTGCGTGGGGCTTTTTGCGGTAATTTTCACGGCGGAGGCTGCCGTGTTTTGGTGGATTGGGACACGTTCGGCAACTGCCTCCGCCGCGAACGCCGCCGCGCCGCAAAATTCGTCTGTAGTTTGGCGGATTGACTGCGAAATTTTCGAGGACCACTTTTGGAACGAGAGCAGGATTCTGTCTGCGGAGGCGCCCGCCGTGAGGGTCGGCAGCGGCGTGTTTTTGCCTGTGTCGGCGCAGGCATTGGGGCTTGACTGGCGCGAGATTGACAAGGGCGGCGTCTACAGGCTTTCCGTTGTGGCGTCGAAGGGCGGGGCGAATCCGGTTTCCGTCAACGTTGGCGAAATTTTGCTGCCGCGCTCTCGGGCGGGGCTGTGCCTCGTAAAAATAGGCGGCGGATTTCCGGCAATGTCTAACGGCATTGCGCCGAACCCCAAAAATATTGCCGTTTTTAGCCGGAAATTCGGAATGTCCAATTCGCCCGCCGAATTTTATTTTACCGATGACGCTTCGCTTGCAGTCGTCTGCCCGTCGGCGCAAATCGGAGATTCCGCCGTGGCGGACGGCGCGCACTACGCTGGAATGTTCCTTAAAAAAATCGACGGGGCTTTCAGGTGCTTTCCGCTGCCGCCGCAGGAGGAGATTTCGGCGGCGGAAAAACTCGTTCTATCAAAGCCCGCATCGCAGACGTACTATAGCGAATTTTGCCGCAAAGTCGCAAAGCTCAGGCGCGGGGGGCTGATTCCGTGAAGTCGGCGAAAAGCCTGCGGCGTCTGGCGGGGGTCTTTTCGCGCCCCGGATTCGCTCGGCGGGGCGGGGGCGCAGAGGCGTTTTTTTCGGCTCAAATGTGTCCGAAATCTTGAAAAAAAACTTGTCAAAAAATGCGCCGATGTTTTGATTGCAAACAATGGAACGTTTAGCACTAATTTCAGTCAGCGACAAAACTGGCATTGTTGAATTTGCGAAAGATTTGGTCTTTCATCAAAAATACACCATTCTTTCCACGGGCGGCACGGCTAAATTGCTTGCCCAAAACGGCATTCCCTGCACGGAAGTAAGCCGCTACACGGGCTTTCCCGAAATGATGGACGGCCGCGTCAAGACCCTCCACCCGAAAATCCACGGCGGTCTTTTGTGCCTGCGTTCCAACCCCGACCACATGAAGCAGGCTCGGGAAAACGGCATAAGCATGATTGATTTGGTTGTGGTAAACCTCTACCCGTTCGAGGCAACTGTCGCCAAGCCCGACTGCACGCTTGAAAACGCAATAGAAAACATCGACATCGGCGGCCCGTCTATGCTTCGTTCGGCGGCGAAAAACCACCGTGACGTAACCGTAGTTTGCGATTCGCGCGACTATCCTGCGGTTCTCGAGGCAATCAGACACGGCGGCGAAGAGCTTCTGCAACTGCGCCGCAAGCTAGCGCTTAAAGTCTACCAGCGCACGAGCGCCTACGATGCCGCCATTGCAAACTACCTCAACGGGCGCTACAACGCCGGCGAGCTTCCCGAAACAATAAACATCGGGCTGCCGATTGCCCAGAAAATGCGCTACGGCGAAAATCCGCACCAAAACGCCGCCCTCTACGGAGACTTCCACAAGTATTTCCGCCAGCTTCACGGCAAGGAACTTTCCTACAACAACATTGTAGACATAACCGCCGCCGCCGATTTGATTGCCGAATTCGACAGGCCCACGCTTGCAATTCTCAAGCACACAAACCCTTGCGGCGTCGCCAGCTGCGACAATCTCGTGGACGCGTGGAATCAGGCGTTTGCAACCGACACCCAAGCGCCTTTTGGCGGAATCATAGTAATGAACCGCAAGCTCGAGGGCGATTTGGCGGAAATAATTTCAAAGATATTCTCCGAAGTTATAATAGCCCCCGATTTTTCCGATGAAGCTATTGAAATTCTCACAAAGAAAAAGAATCTGCGCCTTATGCTTTCCACCTACCGCGGCGAGGCGAAAATTCAGGTCAAGAGCGTCATCGGCGGCGTAGTCGCCCAGATGTCGGATTCAATCGAAGAGCTCAAGGAAAATATGAAGGTAGTTTCCAAGCGCCAGCCCACGGAAGAGGAGTGGCGCGCTATGCTTTTCGGCTGGAAAGTCGTCAAACATGTCAAGAGCAACGCCATCGTCTACGCCGGATGCGAGAGGACTTTGGGCGTGGGCGCGGGGCAGATGTCGAGAGTCGACAGCTCGCAAATCGCCGTCTGGAAAGCCCAGCAGGCGAACCTTTCGCTCGACGGCAGCGTTGTGGCAAGCGACGCATTCTTCCCGTTTGCCGACGGTCTCGTTGCGGCGGCAAAGGCGGGTGCAACTGCGGCAATCCAGCCCGGCGGCTCGGTAAGAGACGAAGAGGTCGTCAAGGCCGCCGACGAAAACAATATGGCTATGGTCTTCACGTCCGTGCGCCATTTCAGGCACTAAAAAACAATGTCCTTTTACAACGGAAGCATTGAAAAACGGAAGGCGCTTGCCGCATTGGCGGCGGCGTCAGTCGTCGTTTTGTATATGCTTTCCGCAGGCGGTTGCGATTTCGCCTCCGACGACAAATTCGTAAAGGAGACTTCCGAGCCCAGCTATATGCGTGCGATGGAGGAACTGCGCCGCGGCAACTCTCAGGAGGCTTTGAACGGCTTTGCGAAAGTCGTTGAAAAGCGCCGCGACGCGCCCGAATCGCACTTGGAGCTTGGGCGCATTTATCTCGGCGAAATGGACGACCCTATTTTCGCCATCTACCATTTCAGAAAATATCTCGAACTCTGTCCGAATTCGCCCGCCTCGATGCACGTGCGCCAGATGGTTGACACCGCAAAGAAAAAATACGCAGCGTCTCTGCCCGAAAGCCCGTTTGAAAACAATATGCGGCGCTTGGAGCTTGAGCAGATGTGGCAGAAAGCGCAGGAGGAAAACCTCTCGCTAAAGCGTCGGCTTGTAGCCGCCGACGAAAAAATAAACAAGCTTGAGGCGGCAATGCATTCGCGCGCCGAATCGAAAGCCGCGCAGCGCCAAGCGGTTTCTGTCGCCGCCGCGCCGCAGCAGACAAATTCCGCGCGCCAGACGGCGCAGCAGCAGCGCAGTGTCCAGCAGCAGTCGGCGGTTGCCGTGGCAAGGGACATTCCCTCGACATACGTCGTCCAACCCGGCGACACACTTTCAAGCATAAGCAAAAAATTTTACGGAACGGCGTCTAAGTGGCGGCTGATTTTCAAAGCCAACAGGGACAAATTGGCGTCGCCAGAATCGCTTTCGCGCGGGCAGACTCTGCGCCTGCCGCGTTGATTTTTTTAGCGCAACTCGGCGCGCGCTTTACGATACTTTCGGCGCGAATTGTGTCCTTTCGGTTTTTCGTTCTCGAACTGAAGACAGCCGCGCAGTTTGGCGAAAACAAACCTCGCGGAAGTGTCGTTGCGTTTGTCTTGATATTCGGCGCAGGCGGCTTCAATAAAAGACAATGCCTCCAGAGCCGAAGAATAGTTCGCCGTCGTCTCTCGGCGTTGTCGGCGCGGTTATGCACATGGGAATTGAAGTCCCCATAAAGCCCAAGTCTATCGAAACAACGGCGTTTTCTTCGTCTCCCGTCTGTTTTTTCAGCGTGAAACCGTTCCACGAAAATTGCGCGCCAACCCTGAAGGCAATTTGAATGTCCTTGAAATCGGCGTCTTCCGGCGTGCCTTCCACAAAAAAGGGTCCGTCTATTGCGAACGTGCCGAACGGACAGTCGGTTCTTAAAAACGGCTTCGAGCCGCGCGTTATGCGCTCGTACGGTTCCATCGCGCACACGCAGCCTTCGGCTACTCCGGTGTAGGAAAATATTTTGTAGTCTTCCTCGCACGCGCCTATGGAAGAGCTTGAAAAGGCGCGCTGCAAAAACAAATCCACTGAAACGCCCCGCAAATTCCAGTAGTTGTAGACTCCCGCCGCGGCGGGGCCCAACGTTGTGAAATCGCCCGACGAAACCGTGTTGTGCAGACGCAAATCCTCAACGGAAAGCGGCAGAATTGATACAAATTCCTCGTTCATTGTCTTGCGGGTTCGGTCATGAAAAATTTCGCCTTCGCCAAATAGCCGCTTTCGCAGACGTAGCATTCGCGCAGGGCGAGGGTCTCGCCCGAAGAGAGCGCCTCCGAATTGATGTCGATAACTTTTGTTTTGTCCTGATTTTTTATAACCATTCTAGAGTACAGCGCCGAAGTTTCCGAAGCCTGCGTTTCCGGCACTGCACTGATGGAGACGGAAGTTGAGGCGCTTATTTTCCCCGAGTCGGAGTCGAGCGTCAGCGTCGATGTTTTGCGGCAGCGGTTTATGCGAAAAAGCTCTACGATGTTGTCGGGGTAGAGGTGCTTGCTCGGTCCGAACTTCACGTTGAGCGTGTTTTCGCCGAAATTCTCCTCAGTCGCGTAGACTGGCGTTTCAGTGGTAACAGGCGTTCCGTTTGACGTAAGTCTCAGGCATTTTCCGAAGAAGTCCCCGCTTTTGCCGCCGATAATCTGGACGAATCCGTCGTAGAGAACGGGGCTTGCCGCCAAGTACACGGCTTTTGCCAAGCCCGTCGGCACGGGTTCGGTGGTCTGCGAGAGCGTCCGCCTTGTGTACGTTCCGGTCTGCGCCGTTGTGGTGAGCATTTTTACCGCGAAAATTTTCGACACGCTCGAACCCAATTCGTCGGCGTAGTTTATTTGCGCCTTTACGGTGTCCCTTTCGTAGCGGCAGTTGACGGCGGGCGAAATGCAGCCCTCTACAAGCTCGTAGCCGAGCGAGCCTTCGCGCGAGTATTCCGCAATCTCGAAGTCGTCTATGTCGGCGAGATACGCAACGTGGTCTTTCCACCACTGCTTGCTTTCGGGGCGTATTGTCTGCGTTTTAACGGTGCAGGATTCAATCGCCGACTTCGCACCCGCAAGCTCCACGTTCATCACTATTGACTTCTTTTCAGAAGCCGCGTCTTTGGGATAGTTGTCCTCGAAAAATTCAAGGTAGGTGTCGCCGCCCACGGAGCTTTCGCGCTCGTACTTTATGGACACCGCGTTAACGGAAAGGTCGTCGCGGCTTTTTGCCGAATATTTTTTCACAAGCCCGCCGCGGGTTTCAACCGAAACGTTTCCGAGCGCCGCGCGCTTGAGAATGTTGACGGTCGGTGTGCCCGTTCCCGAATAGTCGAAGAACAGCCTGCACGACGGCGACCACTTCAGCACCCTGCACAGCGCTTCCGCGCAGGAGATGTCGCGGCACTCGTCGAAAACCATTTCGGCGTCTATGTCTATTGTGCCCGCGCGCAAATCAGCGCCGAGTTCCACAGCGTAGTCTATGATGTCTTTGGCCTGTTTTGCCAGCGAGATTTTCGCGCCCGCCTTCGTTTTACCGAGCACAACCCTGCTTGTCTTGCGCGCGGCGAGCACGCCGTTTGAAAACGCCATGGTGCTCTGCTGGTAGACAATCTGCTCGAGCTCTTCGAAGGCGTTTTTTGCGAGGATTTTCACGCTGTCCTGAGCGCCGGATTCCGCGGCCGTCGTCTGCGATATCTTCCCGCGGAAAACGCGCCTGTTTGAATCGAACACCTCAACGGGGTCGCCGTATTTCCAGCTTTTCGACAGCGGCGTCGGCTTGAATTCCGCCGAAAGCTCGTCGCAGGCGAGGTTTTTGCGCCTGAGCACGCACCCGAGCAGGGGCTGGGAATCGGGCGGAACTTCGCTGTTTGCAATTCTTATTTTTAGTTGGCTCATATATTGTTTTTGATATTTTTCATTTGCTCGGAAAGCTCGGATATTCTGCGCTCGAGCTCGTCCGCCTTTTTCTCCAGCGCGGAAACGGCCCTTTCGAGCGCGTCGAGATTTTTCGATACTTCGTCTTCGAGTTTTTGCAGTTCGTCTTCCATATTTTTCATGCCTGAATGAATTGGTATTTGGTGTCGGTGCACAACCCCGAGACTTCGGTTTTTACGGATATTAAAACGGCGTCGTCAAAGGCGGTGTCCGCATCGGGGCGGTCGTCGTCGGAAATTTTCAGCAGCCCGCCGAGGTTTAAATTGAGCTCGGCCGCGTGGGAAAGGGCGAACGCGGCGGCGTCGGCTTCAGAGGCGTGGCAGCGCTCTATTTCAAATGCTGCGTACGTCTTGGCGTTGCGCCGCTGCGTTATGACGGCGGAGGGCGCGTCTATGGCGTATTCGGCGGAAACGAGGTTTTTTGTCTCCACCCAGAGGCGCTTCGGCGTCTGCGCGCTTTC
>DAVZIV010000051.1:0-7681 GCA_052273125.1 Candidatus Merdousia sp.
CTTTGGTGTGGTGTGGATTATAAAAAAAGATAAAAGCGTTTCATTTTGAAACGCTTTATTTTTTATAACCACACCAAAGGCTACGTTCTCGGCTGTTTTTTGGTTAGGCGGCAGTAGTCTGTACTACTTGTACTATCCCACCACCGCCTAACACAAAATCCAGCTCGAGCCTCGCGCGTTTTTCCAATCCCGTGCTGGTTCTAATTTGATTTTTTTTGCGCGCCCGCTCGGCGGGTTTCGATTCTGTACCCCAATTTTTGCAACGACCTACAAGAAAAACTTTTTAGCGTCTGCTTTGGAGATGCCGTGCATATTGACGTATCGAGAGCGCAGTAGGGCGATGTCTCGGTGTCCCATATTAAGCTGAAGGCGCGGGAGGTCGGCGTAGTGTTTTGTGTGGAAACTTGCGTAGGTATGGCGCAGAACGTCCTGAACCCATCGTCCGCGGAATCCCGAATTATCCCTAATCTTGCGCCAGCGGTATGACCAAGATACGGGGCAAACTTTTTCGTCCGTAGATTTTCTGGCAATTAGGAATCTATTTAATACCGGAGGAATTTCCACATGCCTAACGCCGCCCGTTTTGGAACATTGCGAACGTATGGTGATTGTGCTTTCCTGAATATCGATATCGCTCCAAGTGAGCCTGCGGACTTCACGGGGTCTGATTCCTGCATAAACCAACAACGCAGTCGCAACGGCGCATTCGGAACTTTCCCGCTGGGCGGTCTTGATTAATTTTTTCGTCTGGGATAAAGTAAGGGGATTGATTTGGCGTTCGACAACGCGTCTTCGCTCGATTTTGTCTATGGGGTTGTTGTCGCACCAGTCTCTTTTGATGGCGAATGAAAACAAATTGTGCAGCATACTTCTTGCCTTGTTGTGTTGGCAGTCTGTGAAAAAAGACTGATTGAGCCATTCCTCGCAGTCGGAAGCTCTGAGTTCTGAAAAGTTACGCTTGGCAAGCTCGGGATTGGCTTTTATCAACCTGTTGCCCATGCAGCGAATGTCCCGTATTGAATCGGGTCTTAAATGTTGCTTGCTCTTTAGATACAAAGCAAACCCGTCGGAAAATGACATTTCCTTTAGGCGAATGTTGTTAAGCCCCGTTTCTATGACTTTCGAGATGAATTGAACATCGGTTAGACTGCTGTTTATCGGCTTGGCGTCGAGTATGTTGCGAATGTACCTCGCCGAATCCACAGGCGACACATCCGCCCCGTTTAATACTTCCATTATTGTCTCTATTTTGCTGTCCATCGTATTTAAAATACTACGGTTATCCATGTTATGAAAAAGAAAGAGCTAACGTTGTTTCAAGATTGTGCGTTGAAGGCGTACAAAATTTTTCTGCAAGATAATACGGTTTTACCGACAGATATTTGGGAATCTACTTTACTGTCATTGGGTGCGAGTGAAAATACCGCAAGAAAATGTTGTCCTAAATTGGCGTTTGTCGGGCTAATAGAACGCAACTTATTAAAAGGCGTAAGTGGTCAAATAATCAAAAACAACAGCCGTAATGCGATTTATGCCGCAACTTTAGTGTCTTTGTATGAAAATGGTAAAATAAAAACGGAATTTTCAATGAAACTAAAATGGGAGATAATGCGGAACGACCTTATCGCAAGAAAGGTAATAGAAAATCCTGCAATGAACAATCAGGGGCAACTCGATGTTGTGGAAGTTTTTTACAAGAAACAATTACTAAAATAAATTATGAAAACGAAACTAATTTTTACATATGTAATATCGGTTTGTGCTCTTTATTGATATGATTATTCGGGGCAGACATTAAAAGATATTAAATTTTACGGAAAAGATTTAAGTGGTTCAGATTTTTCAAATTCACGGATAGAAGAATCTGTTAGCTTTGATGGGATAAGAAGTTTTGATAACACAAACTTCACAAATGCGGAATTTTATTCGCGGATTCCAATGTCTTTTTGTTATGGAACTGAGGATGGAGTTTTGCGAAGTGTAAAATTCATAAATACAAAATTTTATCAAGGTCAGTACCTGTATGTTGATTGCGACGGAGTTGATTTTAGTGGAGCAGACTTCTCAAATGCGTCGAAAGATGGGGAGATCTGTTTGACTTTTGGAAATAGTTATAGCCTTGTAAAACTCAACAATGTAAGTTTTGAAAATGTCAATTTTTCAAGTTCTCAACTTTCGTTTTACAATTGTTCGTTGACAAATTGTAGTTTCAACAATGCGAATATTTCTGGTGTCAGTATACGTATGTTTACAACTTCTTCTACGGGGAGGGATATTATAGTACAGAGTAAAAATTATAAAAATAAGGATTTAAATTCCATATCATTTATCGGAGGAGTATTGAGCTACACTGATTTTAAGGGATTTAATCTGAAAAATATTAGAATTTCTAATTCCGACGTCAGAAATTCAAATTTTGACGGAGCTGATTTATCCTCCGCAGGGTTTCATTTTGATGGAGGGTCGGATAAGAATGATTTTTCCGGTTCCACATTTGTCGGGGCTGACTTGACTAATGCCAATATGGTATTTAATGACTTTAGTTATGCCAATTTCAAAGACGCCGTTTTATCCGGAGCGACGTTAAACGAGGCTATTTTTACAAATGCCATAATTCAAGGGGTGGATTTGTCCTCAACAGTAGCAAACGGTTTTACGGAAGCTCAATTAAAACAAACTATATCGTATCAAATATGCGATTTGCGTGGTGTAATGTTTGATTACAACAATATTTCAAAATGGGATTTGTCCGGACAAAAACTTCATCATGCCAGTTTCTTTGCCACGAGAATAGCCAATGTCAATTTCACGGGGGCTGATTTGCGCGGGGCGGAGATGACGGCAACTTCGGGGACTCCTATTTATAAGAATACAATAATGGTTGACGGTTCCATAAAGAATTTCTCGATGACTTCGGAGGGTGATACGCTCAGAATTCACAGATATAAACCTTTAGATGGTGACGATGATATAATTTCTGTAAAATTTTCAGAAAGCGATGCCGTGATTTCTGGCGGAGCGAAATTGACGCTTGATTTGGGGGCTGTTTTTGAAGTTGTAAACGGAAAAACTTTGACGGTTGCTTCCGATGGTGCGATTCAAATAGATACCGATTTAAGCAGTTCTACAGTGTTCAATGTCGAGGGAGGTTCGGGACTTGTTTTTGAGGACGGAGCAATACTTACCGTAAATATAACGGAGACTATCGGTACAGACGAGTACACGTTAGCAATATTGTCTTTCGGAGATGATTCGTACATATCTGGATTGGATAGCTTAGTAAAAGATGAGACGCTTTTCTTAACCGTAAATGGTGCAAGTTATTCGGGATTTTGGCGTTATCTTGTGGACAACAATCAACTTTTGATTTCCATAAACATTCCCGAACCTGCCACATATGCAATAATCTTTGCAGTACTGGCATTGGGATTTGCGGCATACCGCAGAAGAAAGTAATATATTCCGTAAATACAAAAGAAAAGAGCCGCAGACGAAAATCTGCGGTTCTTGTATTTTATACTCTTATGCTCGCAAAAAAGGTTTTGGTTAAGTAAAGCGGCGAATAAATAGCGAGAGCTATTTAGTAATCCCAAAAAACAAAACTTGTTCCGCTGTCAAAGCGGCGTTTTGCGCTACGCGCGTCGCCGCGCCACAGAAAGGAAGCGCACCTGCGCCGCGCCAAAAGAAAAAAATCAGCAGGGCGGCCAGCCGAGTTGTTTGCCGCCGAGAATATGCAGGTGCATATGCGGCACGGTTTCGCCTGCGTCCTTGCCGTTGTTGATAACTACGCGGAATCCGTTTTCAAGCCCGCAAAGGGCGGCGACTTTGGGAGCCGCCAACAGGAGAGCCGAAAGCGTTTGGGTGTCGGTTTCAGTTGCGGCGGAAAGGCGCGCTATGGGCTTTATCGGGAAAAGCAAAACGTGGACGGGCGCTTGCGGGTTGATGTCGTTTATCGCCGCGCAGAAGTCGTCTTTGTAGATAATTTTCGACGGAATTTCGCCGTCGAGAATCTTCTGGAAAAGTGTTTTCATAGACCGATATTGTCGGAATCGGCGCGCTTTTTTCAAATAAAAAAGACTTCGAGCTGCGGAAAAGTTTTCTTGTAGCCCATAACGGTGTCTTCGACAAATTCAAAGTCGCGCATTTTGTCGGCGAGCGCCTTGCGGGTACGCCTGCGGCCTGCGGGAACTTCCGAAAGCCCGTCTATGACGAGCACGGCGGCGGGGTAGCCCGAAAGGCGTTTTATTGCGGCAGTTATGTGCGGCAGGGCGAAAAGCGGGTCGAAATAGCCGCCGGTGAAGTCGAGAAATTCGAGTTTTGCGGCGGGATTGTAGAGGGCGACGGCGCGGCGGGCGAAGTCGGCAAGGGAGATTTCGGGATAGTCGCGCAGGGCGTTTTTCATTCCCTCCGTCGCGCAGGCGTAAAGCTCCGACGAATGCGGCGAAGTTCCCGCAAGCAGCACATTGAGCAGGCGCACTTTGTCTGCCTTTGAAATCATAGAAAAGTTTCCTGCGTGCTGACGGCCGGGTTGGAGTACTTCAGTAGCCACTGCCGAGAGACGTTTTCAAAGCCGTCGAAGGAGCAGATTTTTATGAGAATCAGCGCGCAGGCGATGGCGTCGTAGAGGGCGCAGTGCCACTTGCGGCGATCTGTCTGGCAGAATTGCGCGGCGCGGGCGTCGAGCTCGGCAGCCAGCCCGAGCGCGACTACTACGTCCGAAAGTTTCGACGACTTCAGCCCGAAGAGTTTTTTCGACAGCACGCACGTGTCTATGAACGGAGACCACGATGCGCACGTTTTGCCCGTGAGTTCGTCGAATGTCGGCGGGGCTACGGGCAGGGCGTCGCGCAGCATTGTGTCTTCGGCTACGGCGTTGTGGGCGGCGAAAATTCCGTTTTTGCGCATATCGCAGAATTTTTGCAGGTCGGCGGAAAACGGCGGGTTTGCGCGGGCGCTGGCGTCGGATATGTCGAAAAATTTGGCGTCGGCAGGGGAGATTGCGGTTTTGGGGGCGCAGATTCGCGTGTCGCACGAAATTATTTCGCCGCCGAATATTTCCGCCACTCCGTATTCGACAATTCCGATATTTTTAGAGCCCTCAAAGTCTATTGCAAATATCGGAGTTTTTATATTTTTCATCTTGCCCATTTTTCTGCGCGTGCAATTATTACGGCCATGAACACGGAAAATTTCAAGATTTTTGTTAACGAACTTGCCGACGCCAGCGGCAGCTATATAGCCGAGGCGTTCGGCAAACACGTAGATGTCGATTTCAAAAAAGACAATTCGCCCGTGACCGAGATTGACAAAAATACGGAGCTGCTTTTGCGCGATATGATTTCAAGGAAATTTCCCGACCACGGAATAATCGGCGAAGAGTTCGGCAACGTCAACGAGAACGCCGAATTCGTCTGGGTGCTCGACCCCATCGACGGAACAAAATCCTTCATAACAAAAGTTCCGCTTTTCGGAACGCTCATCGGGTTGCAGCATTGCGGCAAGCCCATTGTCGGGGCTATCAACCAGCCGATTCTCAAAGAGCGCATTGTAGGCGACTGCCAAACGTGTCTTTTCAACGGCAAACCCGTGCGCGTTTCCGACCGCACTTCGCCCGAGGGAATGACGCTGCTGACTTCCGACAGCCGCTATTGCGCCCACTACCACAACGCCGAGGGCTGGCGCAAGCTTGAAGACAAGGCGGCAATTTCGCGCACTTGGGGCGACTGCTACGGCTATATGCTTCTTTGCCGCGGTCTCGCCCACGTAATGTGCGACGCCCTTTTGGAAATTTGGGATTTCACCGCGCTTCTGCCTGCGCTTGCGGGCGCGGGCGCTGCGTTTTCCGACTGGAACGGCGGAACGAACATCGGCCACGACGGCGGACTCATAGCTTCGTGCACGCCGCAGCTTCACTCCAGCGTTCTCGACATTGTTGCGAATCCGCGAAAATACTAACGCGCCGAGCGCCTGCAAACATATGAGGAAAATTCCCGAACTAATGGCGCCTGCGGGCGACTTCATAACGCTTTCCGCCGCGTTGCGCGCGGGGGCGGACGCCGTGTATTTCGGACTTCGGGGCAGCAATATGCGCGCAGGGGCGAGGAATTTTAAAACAGGCGAAATGTCGAAAATTGTCAGGGAATGTAGGAAATTCTCCGCAAGGGCGTATCTTACATTAAATACAATTTATTTCGACGGAGAGCGCGCCAAGCTTGTCCGCGAGCTAAAGGCGGCAAAGAGGGCTGGGGTAGACGCGGTTATTGCTTGGGATTTTTGCGTTTTGGAGCTCGCGCGTAAAATCGGCATGGAGGTTTTTCTCTCCACGCAGGCAAGCATTGCAAACGCCGACGCCATGGCTTCCGTATACAGCAACTACGGCGTGCGGCGCTTCGTCTTGGCGCGGGAATGCTCTCTTGATTCCATAAAAAAGCTGCGCGCGAATCTCGCAAAAATTCTCGGGCGCGATGCGGCGCGCGGAATTTCGATAGAGGTTTTCGCGCACGGGGCAATGTGCGTTTCGGTGAGCGGGCGCTGCTTTATGTCGCAATTTTCCTGCGGCAAGAGCGCAAACAGGGGCGAATGTCTCCAGCCGTGCCGCCGCGAGTACAAAATTGCCGACACCGCAGGCAACGCCGAATTTGCGCTCGGGACAAACTACGTTTTAAGCCCGAAAGACTTGATGACGCTGCCGTTCATTGAAAAGCTAATTGCCGCGGGCGTAAATTCGCTGAAAATAGAGGGGCGCAACCGCAACGCAACGTATGTTTGGGCGACGGTTTCCGCCTACCGCAAGGCGCTCGACTTTTACGCGCAAAACTTCGGCAGACCGAATTTCGACGCCGAATTTGCCGCGCTTAAAAACAAATTGCGCGACTCGCTCGACGGGGCTTTCAACCGCGGTTTTTCAAGCGGTTTTTTTATGGGCAAACCCGTCGGCGACTGGACTTCTTCGGGCAACAAGGCTATCGTGAAAAAGCGTATTTTGGGGCACGTCTTGAACTTCTTTCCGAAGATTTCCGTTGCCGAAATCTCCGTTGACGACGCCTCCATTTGCGTTGGCGACACCGTCCAACTCGAGGGACGGACGACGGGCTTTGCCTCTTTTGTTGCGGAGGAAATCCGCCGCGACGGTCTTTGCGTCGAGTCCGCAAAAAAGGGCGACATAGTTTCGCTGAAAGTTCCGTCGCGCGTGCGCAGGAGCGACCGCCTCTACGTACTCAAAAACGCTTAGCGGCAGTTCGGCGCGCGCTGAAAAATTTTTCCCGCCGCGTTTTCGCGGCGTGTGCGGACTTTTTTCCGCGCGGCATTCTTTGGTCTTCCGCAAAAAAGACGGCGGAACACCCGCAGGTATTCCGCCGCAAATTTTATCCGCAATTATTATTTTTTGTTCGGCTTAATCAGGAGGTAGTCGCGCGCTTTGGCTACGCCGCCCTTGTAGTTGAAGTCGGTCTTGGAGTAGTTCGTTATGACTTCGCTACCGTCGGAATAGCGCGTGAGGTAGACATCGGGGGCAAGCGCCTTGTTTTCCTCCATAAACTCAAGCTGGAGGTATTTAAGCGGTTGGAAGGCGTCGTACATTTCCTTGTACTGCTTGATTCTGGCATCGCGGTAGTCGCTCGAGTAGAAAATTGGGCGGCCGCCGAATTCGATGAGGCGCAGGAAATTTGTCGAACCCTTGAGG
>DAVZIV010000052.1:0-7625 GCA_052273125.1 Candidatus Merdousia sp.
GACCTAATAATATTCACTGACAAAGCGGGGGAAATATTTCGCGGACGCGAAATCCCTCGCGCCACAAGATAAAAAACTGATAAAGCGGCGGAAATTTTACGGCAGTAAAATCGCCGCGCCAAAAGAGAAAAAAAACAGGCAAAGCGGGGGAATTATTTTGCGGACGCAAAATCCCCCGCGCCAAAAGAAAAAAAGCGTCAGAAGATAAAAAAAGGCTGGACAAGTTGGTTGTGATGGGGTTGAATCCAAGCTTTATTCTTAATCAGAATATGCAAAAGACTAAGAAATCCATAGTAAAACGCTTCAAGATTACGGCTACCGGAAAGGTCATGCGCAGAAGCCCTGGCAAGCGCCACTTGCTCAGCGCCAAAACCATCAAGCAGAAACGCGCGATGGGGCACGACAAAATGGTAACCCCCGGAGTAGCGGCCAATGTTAAAAAGGCTGTTCCCTTTGCCTAATTTTTGAAGATTCAATAAATAATAGCGACGAAAGGGTGAAGGCGACCCCCAGTCCATAAAAATAATCAGGAGATTAAACATGCCAAGAGTTACAAGTTCAGTAGCATCTCGCAAGCGCAGATTGCGCACGCTCAAGAGCGCAAGAGGCTATTTCGGAAACAAGTCCCGCTTGTTCCGCTACGCCAAAGACGCCGTTCAGCACGCGGGTAAATATTCGTACAGAGACAGAAAAGTCCGCGTACGCGAATTCAGAAAGCTTTGGATTGTCCGCATCAATGCGGCTTGCAGAGCGGCGGGTCTTAAATACAGCGTATTTATGGCCGGCTTGAAAGCGTTGAATATCGAAATGGATAGAAAACAGCTCTCCGAGCTTGCCATTCACGATGAAGCCGCTTTTGCCGCTCTCGTAAAGAAAGTTGCCGACCTCAAGAAATAGTCGTCAGCCAACCAGTTTGGAAACGGCGTCCCTAAGGACGCCGTTTTTTTTGCGCGCGAATGCGTAGCCGCTTTTCCGCCGCGCGCTTTTTGCCGAATATCGCCGTATTTGGTGGCGGACGGCAAAAAACACTTCTTTTGGAATGCGCGTTGGGCAAACGGCTGTTGCGGCTTTGCGGGGTCGAGGGAAAAATGTTGAAAATATCGGAAAATTTTGTTCAGATTATCGGTATGAAAAAATACGCAGTTATTTTGGCGGCACTTGCCGGCGTGTTGGTTGCCTCGTGCGGCGTGGTGAGGGAAAATGTATTCGCCACCGACGAGTCCAAATTGTGGTCGATGGGGCAGGAGCTTTCGTTCCTCTCGCAGTATTCCGTAGACGCGCGGATTTTGCGCAACGAAGATTCAATGTTGGTCTTTTCGCCCACGTATCACGGGCGCATTTTGACATCGGCTTGCGGCGGTGAAGATTCGCCGAGTTTGGGCTGGTACAACCGCAGGGCGCTCGCCTTTCACGACAAAAACCTGCGCACGACGTTCATCGGCGGCGAAGATTCTTTTGTAATCGGCCCCGAGGGCGGCGAAACATCGGTGTATTTCGAGCAGGGCGCGCTCTTTTCGGAAGAGAACAGAAAACTTCCCTCCATCGTTTCGACATCTGCGTGGAAGCTTGTTGACTGCTCGACGACGCGCGCGCGCTTCGAGGTTTCGGGCGAGTTGACCAATGCAAAGGGCGCAAAATTTTCCGTCAAGGCAGAGCGCGAAATTTCGCTGCTTTCGCGCGGCGACGTGTCGAAGATTTTGGGTGTTGAAATTCCGCAAAACCTCAAAGTGGCGGCGTTCCAGTCTATGAACAAGCTCACGAACACGGGTTCCGCCGACTGGTCGGAAAAATACGGAATGCTGAATTTGGGCGTCGTAGGTGCGTTTAACGCCAACAAAAAGGTCAACGCGTTTGTTCCGTACAGGGCGGGCGACGCTTCGGAGCTTGGCGACATCGTTCGCGACAACGTTTTTGATTCCTCATTCGTCTCTACTGCCGACGCGGGCAGGGTCTTTGTAGCCGACGACTACGTTCGCTTCAGCTGCGACGGCCGCCACCTTTCGGGCATAGGAATCAGCGCGCGCCGAAGCGAGGGAATAGTGGTTTCCTACGACGACAAAAATTCGATTCTCACGCTCGTTTTCTACATCAGGCCTTCGGGCAACCGCGCGTATCTGCCGATGTCGTGGCGCGACACCCGCAGCTCGTTTGACGGCGATGCAATTTCCGTCTTCAACAACGGTCCCGCGTCGAAGAACATCTATTCCGCCGACAAATTCTATACCATCGCCTCCAACTCTCCCGCGCTCAACCTCGCCGCGGGCAAGAGCCAGTTCCATCTCCAGCGCACATTCCACTTTACGGGCTCGGAGTACGACCTCGACTTGCTTTCGTACAAGCTAACGGGAATTTCGCTCAAGCAGATGCGCGTAAAATAATTTTCAATACAAAATATTATGGATAAATTTTTGGAAGAACTGCTTCAGACGCGTTCCCCCACGGGAATGGAAACCGAAGCCGCCGCCGTTTTGGAAAAATACGCCAAGCCCTGCGCCGACTCTTTTGAACGGGACGTCTTGGGCAACAGGATAGCCGTTCTCGGCAGCGGAGAAAAGACGCTCATGTATGCAGGCCACATAGACGAAATAGGCTTTCAGGTTTCGTACGCAGATCCCGAAGGCTTCATTTCGTTCCAGCAGCTAGGCGGGCACGACAACATTATGATATCGGGGCGCAGCGTGTGGATTCTCACGCGCAACGGCGCAGTGGCGGGCGTCACCGGCAAGCGCGCCGTCCACCTCATGGACGCCAAAGAGCGCAAGGAAGTGCCCGAAACCCACCAAATTTGGATAGACATAGGCGCAAAAAACCGCGAAGAAGCGCTGAAAATGGTAACCGTCGGCGATCCCATCGTCTACGACACGCGCATCGTAAAGCTTGCCAACAACAAGTATTCGTCGCGCGCTTTCGACGACAAGGCGGGGGCGTTCTCCATATTTGAAGCCCTGCGCCGCCTTTCCAAAGAGAGGCAGAATTTGCAGTACAGGCTTGTCTGCGTGGGCACTACTCAGGAGGAAATCGGCACGCGCGGCGCAACGACTTCCGCATACGCGGCGAACGCGCAGGTAGGCATTGCCGTAGATGTAACCCACGCAACCGACTTCCCCACGTGCGACTGCCGCCGCTTCGGCGGCATCAAGCTCGGCGGCGGCGTTGTGATTTCGCGCGGGCCAAACCTCAACCCCAAAGTCGCCCAGCGGCTTATCGAATTGGCGCAGGCGAAAGACATTCCCTACCAAATTGAATCCGAACCGCGTCCGACGGGCACCGACGCCCGCGTAATACAGATGACCCGCGGCGGCGTGGCGACGGGGCTTTTGAGTATTCCGTTGCGCTACATGCATACCCCGAACGAAGTCGTCCACGCAGCCGACATAGACGCCTGCGTGGATTTGCTTGTGGAGTTTGCAAAATCCCTTAAAAACTCGGACGATTTTACCTACTAATATGAGGCGCGTATTATTGACAAGGCAGGACAATTCGGCGCTCGCCGCCGAACTCAAGCAGCGCGGCGTTGAAACTCTCGACATGCCGCTAATCCAGTGCGACTTAGTTGCCGACGCGCAGACCGCCGCCGACATCTTTGAAGAACTGGGCACCTATGACTGGATTACATTTTCAAGCCCCAACGCAGTCCGCGGCTTTTTCAAGGAATTTCTGTCTACGTTCAGGGACATTCGCGCCATAGGCATTGTCCGCATTGCCTGCGTGGGCGAAGCTACTGCGAAAGAGCTGCGCAAATTCTACCTCGATGCCGCCGTCATTCCCGATGTCCAAACGGGCGTTGCAATGGCGCGGGCGATTGGCAATTACGAGTCGGTCGAGAATCTCAAAATTCTCTCCGTTCACGGCAATATGGCAATAGGCGACTTGGTCAAGGCTCTCGAAGCCCAGCGCGCCATTGTAGACACTTTTGAAGTCTACAAGACATCGCACCGCAAGCTCGACGGTAACGATTCCTCCGCCGTCGAATTCCGCAAGGGCGGTGCAGATGTAGTTGTTTTTTCAAGCCCGTCGGCTGTCGAAAGCTTCGTGCGCAACGCCCGCCACTTGGCTCTTGAAAAGGGCGCAGTCAGCCCGAAGATTGTAGTAATTGGACCGACGACCGCCGAAGCGGTCAAGAAGCATTCAATGACAGTTTCGGCAGTGTCGAAATCTCCGAACGCCTCCGACATCGCCGACGCTGTGCTGTCATTGCTTAAATAAAGTAATTAGCTGTCGCGCGCACCGTTGAAACACCCCTTGGCGCGTAAGCAGGCGGGCGCGCGTCAAGTCCAGCCGAAATCTTTTCCGCCGCCTCCGCATAGATTGTCGTAAGTTGCGCGGTGGCGGTTTGTTGTTTTTTTAGCTGCTTATTGCGCAGATGCTTTTGTGTATCTACATTGCCGTCGCGCATTCAAATGTTCGAGTTTCCGAAATTTCAGATTTTTTGTCGCGGTAGAATCTGGCTACTTTCCCGCAGGCTAAATTTATACAAAAATAAGCGGGGAATTGTTCAAAATAAAGCCTCTTAACGCTTGTTTGGGGCGAGATGTTTTGTTGTTTCCAACTCCTTTAAGGGAACGACTACAATGGGGCGGAATATGTACTTTTGCTATTACCAAAAGTAATTCCGCTTGTAAAAGAGCGTTTTCATATTTCAACAGACAAGCTTGTTTGTCTACTTGATAGGTTCTTTGCAATTTTTCTTATAGTTGTTTTGTTTTTCATCTGCATTGTCGATATGCCAATTTCGGCAATCTGTGCAATATGTATTCCAGCAATCATCTCGTTTATTCCTGCGGTAAAATTGAGAACAGCTATAAAAATGAATGATTCGGGGGCGATGAAAGACCCAATAAGCCAAATTCGTTCGTTATTTACGTTCATTCTAATTGTTTTTCTTACGTATATGTGCGTGTTAAGCTTGATTGATGCCGAAAAATTGTTGCACTTAATAGGGTTGAATTAAGATGTCGTAATGACACATATTTTTGATAAAATAAATCAAGAGTAGGAGGACTATAAATAGATGAAAAAGTACTATTTTTTTTCGGGGTATGTTGATGTTTTTGTAAATGCCGTAATCGGGCTATTATTTCTTTGGGAGTGTGTTGCGTTGGAAAATCAGGCGGAGGCGGCGTTTCAGATTATTTTACATCTGGCGGCTTGGGCGGTGTTTTCGTATCTCTGGCTATTATTCACCAATCGCGGCAGGTTGATTCTTTCTATATTTGCAATCCCTTTTAAAATTATACTTTCCTATGTCTTTTTGTTCTCAAGTGTCGGCGTAATAACTTCCATTTTTAGAAAAGATATGGAATTGTCGGAACGCGTTTCAAAGGGCGTGATTTCGGGATTGTTTTTCTACTTTGCAAGGCGCACGGTCAAAGCACTCTGAATCGGTACAAATTTGGGGATTTTGCGTTTGGAAGCGGTAGATATTAAATAAACGGTTTATTCTTGAATTTCTATCAGCCCCAGTAATCTATTCTCTGTCTTTTGCGGGGACGTGGGGGCAAAAAAAGCGCGGATTTTATTTCCGCGCTCTTTTTATTTGTATAGTCTTTTTGCCTTAGGCGTTTTCCTGCGGAGTTTGAGCTTCCTGTACGGGGGCTTCTGCTTCATTTTCGTCAGCCTGCGGGGCTTCAGGGGTCTCTTCTGCGGGTTCGGCTTCCTGTGCGGGTTCGTCGTTTGCGGGGTGAGCCTGTTCGGGCTTTTGCGATTTATCCTTGGGCTTGGGCAGGTAGGGGTTCGCCTGCAAAGTGGTATCCGAATATTCCACAACGTAGCCTTCGGAAATCAGCCAAGACAATTCGCTGTAAACGGAGTTGAGCTGCGCCTTCTTTTCTTCGGGGAGTTCTTCTGGGGCTTGCGGAATCTGTTCGGCGGGCGCGGAATTTTCGTCAATGGGGCTCTGCGCCGCAGACAGCGCCGCGGGAACTTCGAGGTTGAGGAACTTGTAGGGAACTTCCGCAGCCTTGATTCCGGGGTTAGTTAGCACGAAGTCGAAAATCTTTTGCGGGCATTCCGCCAAAGTTTCGCCCTCTATGAGGAACTTTCTCTTTATCAGCGACACAAACGCAAAGCCCTTGCTGCCGCGCTTGTAGACGACAAAACCGCTGCGGCGGAGCTTTCCGCGCATATTGTTTGCCGTTTCTATCGGGAAACGCTTTTCCTTGCGTATGGCCTCTTCAAAATTCCTGCGGATTCTGCCGAAGGGCATAAGGTCTATGTTGGCGGCGTTTCATGCGCACCTGTTCGTAGACTTTTACAAATTCCTCGTTTGAGGATTCGTCTATGTATTTTTTCGCCTCTTCGGGAGTTTCAAAAGTCTTTTCGCCGCCTTCGGGGGCGTCTTTGAGTTTGTAGACTTTCTTTGTCTTTGTCTGTTCCAGCCACGCGTCGACGGCTTCCTGAGTCTTTACCGATTCTATGGTTTCAAGGAATGCGTCGAAGGGCATTTTCGCGAAATGCTCCTTGTGGTATTCGCGCAGGGTTTTGCCGTAGAGATGCCAGTTCGGCGCTCCGATTATGTCGCCGGTGAGCTTGCATCGGTTGACCACAGAGAACGAGCCCTTGGGCGGTTCGGCTTCTTCGGTTGCCTGCTCGAACATCTGGGAGAATTTGTAGTCGAGGGCGGCGTTCTTTGCCGACTGCTCGTCGTCAAAGGGAATGTTGAGCGGCTGGGCGCAGAAAAGCGGCTTTACGATGTTGTCCGAATCGGGCAGGTTCTTCGCCAAGATTACCATTCTTTCGCGCTTTTCGAGAATCAGGCGCGCAATGTCGAAGAGTTGGTATGTGCGCTTGGACGCCTTTATTATTTCGCTGAGCTTGTTAAACGGCGCGTCTTCGGGGAAGATTTGCACGTCCATCGAGAAGACGAAGGGGGCGGCGTTTTTCTTTTTGTCGAAGCTCTTGCCGAACTTTTTGAAGGGGCGTTTTTTGAAATTTTGTCTGCCTTTTTCGCCGCCGTCGTCATTTTGCTTTGCGTTTTCATAGCGGGGGCGTCTGCCGCGCTCGGGGGCGTCTTTTGAAAATTCTCTCTTGCGGAAGGGTTTTTTAAAGTCCTTTTGGCGGGGTCTTGAGGAGGCGTCTCCGATTTTAGAACTCGGAGTCCAAGCCGTCTGGAATTGCAGGTTTGAGAGTTCGCTCAAGTCTACAAGTGTTTCCCTATCTTTGTTTGTTGAGTTTTCTGACATTTCTTTTTGGTGTTTGTTTTTTATAAAAGCAGGGCGCGTGCGCGTCTTGCGGTTTTCCTATTGTGCCCGAGTAAAGAGTATTTTTTGTTTTTAGGCAAATTTTTTTTCATTCAACCGAACACAAATTTTATGCTAAAAAAAAGCTTGCAAATGACGAGAACAATGTGAAAATCCGTATCCAGAAAAAAAGATAAACAGGTTTTCTCAAAAAAAAGGTCAACTATGAATATGGTAAAATATGCTTTGGTTATAGCGGCAGCGGCATTTGCGGGTAGCGCTTTCGCTCAGACAACCGTTCCCGCTACAAACGCGCAGTCCGCAGTGGTCGCTTCCGACCAGAAGGACGTTGCCGTTTCCGTCGTCCGCAAAGACTGCGCAATCAACGTAAGCGTAAAGGGAGAGCCCGAAGCTCCTCTCGAAGCTTGACACTTTGGAAGAAATGGT
>DAVZIV010000053.1:0-7536 GCA_052273125.1 Candidatus Merdousia sp.
CCATAATCCCGATATTTGCGTATATAAGTATCTTTTTGCCTATTTACCTATTTGCCGAATTGGTTAGCGCCCGTGTCTATTTCTCCTATTTGTCTATTTTCAAAACGGCATATCGTCGTCATCGTCGACTTCTATTCCAAGCGCCTTTTTAGCTTCGGAAATTCTATCTTTCAAGACAACATATCGCCCTTTGCCCTTTTTTACGATTTCGGGAAGCATTCCGCTTGAAAACAAAACCACGGAAACGCAGATTGAATACGATACAACACGACAAGCCCGCTTTGCGATGTCGGCTGTGATTCGTGAAGCCCCATCAGCTTTGGCAAAAATTATCGCAAGCCTGATTGCATTTTCACGAGCCTTGCCAAGCAACGCTGCCTGTGTTCGAAGTTTGCCGTTCATAAGACGAGTATTGAATGCGTCAAAATCCCAAAAATACTCGAAGGCTTCTTTGTCGGCATCAAACCAGATTGTTTCGCCTTTCTTCCTGAGTTCGTATGTTTCATTTTACAAATTTTCCCATTCATTGATTGCAGCCTCGTCTAGTGGAATAATTTCTTTCGATATTGGAATAACCTTAGGCGCACCCTTGCAGTAAATAAGTAAACGCTGGAAATTCCGTTTACAATTCGATTGTGTTTTATCGGTTCGCCACACCAGCCGCTGTTTAGCGTCTCGGTGTCGTCGCCCTGTTTGCGGTAATTGACCGCAACAATGTAAATACTGTCTCGCGCTTCCTCGCATACGGAGAATATTTCGCTACCGCTTGATTCCATCGCCTTTATCATAGCTTCGGACGTTGCGTTTTTTGCAAAGCCTGATTCTGTTTTACCAACGCCTTGTGTGGGAAGCTAATATATTCAAAAACTCGTAAAAGTAATAGGAACACGCGGAATGAGCACGGCGGAAATCATGGCAAAATTGAAGCTAAAAAACCGAGCGAATTTCAGAAAAAACTATCTTGTCCCAGCGTTAGAAGGAAAATTTATAGTTCCGACATCCAGCATAAAAAACAATCCCCAACAAAAATATCGACTGGCAAATAGATAACGAGGTAATGCAGAAAATTCGGTCTCAAATTACTATTAAAAAACAAAGATTTTTTAGAAAAGCGGCGGGGTATTTTATAAGAAAACACATTTAAGTTAGAAAGAACGGCAGCATTTTCTAAGAAAACACAGCTAACTTAGAAAATACTGTTGGCTTTTTCTAAAAAAAATAGATTCTCTTATAGTAGGAAAAATTTCGAAGCAGGAAAATATGTAAAATATGAATTCCATAGTAGCTTTTTGCCGTCAAAGCTCTCCAGAGAATGGATTATTGATGATATGGATCTTATAAATTCTCTGAGTATTGCTAATCATGAAATTGGGAAATTGGATATATTTTCCAATTATATTCCGGATATTGATATATTTATTAGCATGCAGGTTGCCAGAGAAGCCACTGATTCGAGTAAGATAGAAGGGACTCAAACACATTTTGATGAAGTCATAAAGGAAAAAGAAGATATTCCAGAAGAACGAAGGAACGATTGGCAAGAAGTTCAAAACTATATATCAGCGATGAATTATGGTGTTGGCAGATTGGAATCTCTTCCTATATCTAGTCGCTTTATTCAGGAGACTCACCGACTATTGTTGGATGGGGTACGTGATAAACACAAAAATCCGGGGGAATTTCGTAGGAGCCAAAATTGGATAGGAGGAGCAACTATAACAGATGCTAGTTTTGTACCACCGCACCAAGATTATGGCCCTGAATTAATGACAGATTTGGAGAATTTCATACACTATAATAATTCAATGCCAGAATTAGTAAAAATAGCATTAATACACTATCAATTTGAAACAATACACCCATTTTTAGATGGGAACGGACGAATAGGACGACTTTTGATTCCCTTGTATCTGACAAACAAAAGCATAATCCAAAGACCTATTTTATATATGTCGGCTTTCTTTGATAAGAATAGGCGTATCTACTATGACAAATTATCCAATGTTCGTGAAAATAACGATATTAACGGTTGGGTGAAGTTCTTCCTTGTTGGGATCATTGAGACGGCAAAAAATAGTATTTCTACTTTCAGTCAAATATTGAAATTGAAAGAATCAACTAATGAAAAAACTCAAACTTTAGGAAAGCGATCGGCTTCTGCAACAACTGTAGTTAAATACTTATATGGATCTCCTATGATAAAGATAAAGAAGATAATGGAATTGCTTGATGTTTCACATGGGACTGCATATAACTTAGCAAGGGAATTATGTGATAGTGGAATCCTAACAAAATTGCCAAGAACCATAGGCAAAGACCGTTACTATGTTTTTAAAGATTATTTAAATATTTTTAATGAAAAAACAGACGACCATTCGTAATATTTTATCAGCTGTTATTCTGGGGCAATGTTGAAATACCTGATGGCGTCCTTTTCGCGGGCAAGGCCGTTGTAATGTTGTTTTAAAACATCTACGGCGTGTCCCATTTGTTCGGCGGTTAAGTAGGCGTTTTTTGTCGGGGCGAGGTAGCAAGTTGCCGCCGAGTGGCGAAAGCCGTTCTTCACCCAATTTCCCTTGCCGAGTGCGTTATGTAGTTTCTTTATTTTTGTCCCGCGTTCCCATACATATATTTCTTGACTATCCATTTGGGCGGGGTTTGCATATGTGTCAGTGAATAATTCATCTTCAAAATTCCGCAATTTGGCGATTATTGCGCACGTCGACCACGGCAAAACTACGCTTGTTGACAGGCTTCTCGCAGCCGGCGGCGCGTACAGGGAAAATCAGGCGATTACCGAGCGCGCCATGGACTCCATGGATTTGGAGCGCGAAAAGGGCATTACCATCAAGGCGAAGAACACCTCCATCAACTGGAAGGGCTACACGATAAACATTGTGGACACTCCCGGCCATGCCGATTTCGGCGGCGAAGTGGAGCGTGTAATGAAAATGGTCGACGGCGTTTTGCTTGTTGTTGACGCATTCGACGGACCTCAGGCTCAGACGACTTTCGTTCTCAGAAAGGCCCTTCAGGAGGGGCTCAAACCCATCATTGTAATCAACAAGATCGACCGCCCCAATTCAAACCCCGCCGCTACGCTCGACAAGGTTTTGGAGCTTTTCATAGAGCTTGGCGCAACGCCCGAGCAATTCGACGCCCCCGTTGTTTTCGGTTCCGCGAAGGACGGCTATTTTGTGGACAATCTCGAAGACGAACACAGGGACTGCTCTCCCCTGCTCGACAAGATAATCAAGTACATTCCCGCGCCGCAGAACGTGGACGAAAACGGCGATTTTCAGATGCTTGTTTCAAACATCGACTGGGACAACTATGTAGGGCGTGTCGCAGTAGGCAAGGTAAATTCGGGACATGTTAAAAAGGGAGACACCGTTTGGCTTCTCAAGGGCGACGGCTCGAATGTTCAGGGCAAAGTTCTGCGCGTGTTTGAGTACTCGCGTCTTGAAACCGAGGACGCAGCCGAGGGCGTTGCGGGCAACATTGTGGGCGTTGCAGCGTTTGAAGATGTGGACATAGGCGAGACTGTCTGTGCAAAGCCCGACATGACCGCGCTTCCGTTTGTGGCAATCGACCCGCCGACAATTTCGATGGAAATTTCCATCAACGACGGCCCGCTTTCGGGCATGGACGGCAAGAATGTCACTTCGCGCGTCGTCGGCGAGCGTCTCAAGCGCGAAATGCGCACGAACATTTCCATCAAGGTGGAGGACACCGACCGCGCGGGTACGTTCAATGTTTCGGCGCGCGGGGCGATGCAAATTGCCGTTCTCGTGGAAACGATGCGGCGAGAAAACTACGAAGTCTGCGTGTCGCGCCCCAAGGTCATAATGCGCAAAACGCCCGACGGGCAGACGCTCGAGCCGTTTGAAACGGTCTTTGTAGAGATTCCGTCCGAATCGGTCGGCGGCGTTTTGAAAATGCTCAATTCGCGCAACGGTCAGATTGAGAATATGGAGGAATCCGAATCGGGAACGCGCTCGAAAATCACCGCGAGGATCCCGACACGCGGGCTTATCGGGTTCGAGTTCGAGCTGCTCAACATCACTTCGGGGCACGGAGTGTTCACCCACATTTTCCGCGGGTATGCCCCCTACTGCGGCGAGCTTTCGGGCAAGCCCTCGGGTAGGCTCGTCTCCATTGAATCGGGCGTCTCGACGCGTTTTGCCCTCTTGACGTTGCAGGAGCGCGGCAGGCTTTTCATCGAGCCTCAAGAAGAAGTTTACGCCGGACAGGTTGTAGGCTACGAGCCCAAGGGTGTTGAAATCCATGTCAATCCCTGCAGGGAAAAGCATCTCACCAACATCAGAATGTCTTACAAGGAACAGACTGTTGTATTGACGCCCGCCGCAAAATTCTCCCTCGAACGCGCGATTGAATTCATCGGTCAGGACGAGCTTGTCGAAGCCACTCCGCACCACATCAGAATGCGAAAGCGCATTCTCGATGCCAATTTGCGCAATCGCACGGCTCATCGCGAAAATCTTTGACGTTTGGCGCGGCGATTTTTTTTCTTTTGGCGCGGCGATTTCACTGCCGTGAAATTTTCGCCGCTTTGACAGTGTATGAAGATACGATTTCTTTTGGCGCCGCTTTGACAGTGTGTGAAGAGACGGTTTCTTTTGGCGCCGCTTTGACAGTGTGTGAAGAGACGGTTTCTTTCGCCGAGCCAAAAGAAAAGACTTCGCCTACCGACAAAGTACGGAACGTTTTTCGGGAGAAAAATCCGTGCGCCAAAAGGTAAAAAACGGCGGTTTGTTTGCGCAAACCGCCGTTCTGTACGATGGAGGACAAACCGACTCTCCCTACGAAAGCGGATAGTCTCCGGGGAGGGGAATATTTCTGATAGGCTTCTTGCCGAAATGCCATTCTTTAGGTTCGTATGACAATTTAGACCTGTTCTTTATCCACGCATATTTAAAATTACGCCCAGAATAGCAACTTTCACGCCCTGCTATTGCCATTAAAGTTGAATCTATCATATCGCGAAGCATATTGACGGGCTTGTTGTTTTTTACGTAATCGAGCAGGAATCGGTGCTCCTCCACTATCGGCTGGGGACGCGGGCCGTTGTATTCCCACGCCTTTTGCCCGATAATGCGGTTTGTGGAAGAGCCGAGGTCGAGTTCCAAAACGCCCTTTGTGCCTATGAAGCGTTCCATTACGTAGTCTTTTGATTTTTGCTCGCGGCGCGAATAGCTTGCGCAGCGCACGCCGTTGCCGAAGTCGAAATCTACGGCGAAATGGCTGAAGCGGTCGCCGAATTGCGGGAAGGGAATGTCCCATCTGCGCCCGCCGACGCCGTTTACTTCCACGGGGTCGCGCCCCAAGCCCCAGCGTACCACGTCGAGATTGTGGACGTGCTGCTCTACGTAGCAGTCGCCGGAAATCCACGAAAATACAAACCAGTTTCTGATTTGGTATTCCATTTCCTCGGGGTCGAGATTCGGGACAAAAAGGTTGCCCCCGTTCTGAATGAAAAATCTCGGGTTCAGCCAATACGCCTGCGCGCCGACAATTTCACCGATTTGGCCGTCCTGCATGCGCTTGATGGATTCGCAATAGGCAGGGCTGAAACGGCGCTGGATTCCGGGAATGACGGTCAATTTCTTCTTGTCCGCCAAGTCGGCAATTTCCATAAGCTCGCGCGCCTGCACGGGGTCCACACACGCTGGCTTTTCAACAAACATATGCTTGCCTGCCTCAACCGCGGCGCGGACGTGCAGCGGGCGGAAGACGGGAGGAGTGGCATGGATTACTATATCGACATCTTCGGCGAGAAGTTTTTTGTAGGCGTCCCAGCCGAAAAATTTTCGCGACGCGGGAATGTCGAGACCGTCTTTGTAGCGGTCGGGAAATTTCTGCGCGCGCTTTTTGAGGAAGTTTTCCGCCACGGCGAGACGGTCCTCAAAAAGGTCGGCAAGGGCGACTATTTTCACGGAGCCTTCGGCGGCCTCCATCATATTGTCGAGCGCGCCCATTCCGCGCCCCGAACAGCCGATTAAGCCGACTTTCAGCTGCGATTTTGCGCCGACTTCGCCCGACGTTTTCGCAAATGCAAAGGGCGACGCCGCGCCGACGGCGGCAAGTGCGGATATGTTTTTTAATGCTTCTCTTCTATTCATATTGTGTGTTGTTTTTTGATTGTTGAAAAATTTTAATATCAGGCGTCAATAACGGTGTCCAAATCCCTGTAGATTTGGAAAATCTGCATGTCGCGCTCTTTGGAGACTACGCTCTGCCCGTGCTCAAGCCCGATGAAGCCCCTGAAGCCCCTGTCCCATATTTTTTTGAGAACACGCGGAAAATCTATGACGCCCGTCGTAGGCTCCTGACGCGTCGGCGCATCGGCGAGATGGAACGACTCTATGTAGCGCCAAACGTTGTCGTCGTCGAGACTTGCAAGCGAACCCGTCTGCATCTGTTCGTGAAAGACATCGAGAAGAATCCTGCAAGACGTGTTGTCAACAGCCGCGGCAATTTCCGCGCCGAGAGACGCCGTGTTTATAAATATTCCGGGGTGCGCCTGCGTGCAAAGCGGCTCTATTTCCATCACAAAGCCGCGCCCGCGCGCATACTTGGCACACATCGACATATTTTCCACAACGTTGTCGAGCTGCTTGAGATACGGCAGACACTCGCCGCGCGTGCCGGCGCCTATGATGAACGTCTTTGAACCGATTCGCTCGAGAACGCCGAAGGTCTTGTCCATTCGCCTGTAAAGCTCTTCGCGCACGCCGTCTTTGGAGAAAACTGCCTTCCCCTTGACGGGCATTTGAAACTCCGTCATCATTGCAAAGTCTTTTTCGTTCATCGAGCTGACATTCCCCATTTCAAGACCGAGCGCCCTCGCGTGGCGTCCAAGCTCAAGCTGAAATTGCTTTTCCTTTTCGCTGTAGTCCGCGCCATTGTGCACGACAAACACTGCGCCCTCGACGGCGGTGAACCCCGCATCGCGGAAAAAATCCATACGCTGCAACATATTTTTGCCAGCCGTGGATTTGTAGCCCATACCCAAACGCGGCGTAAACTTCATTCTGAATTTGCGCGTAGCCCCATACTTCAGATAGGATAAGTCCTCAGACCTGCCCTGCCCACCGACGGCACACCCCGAGACAATACCCGCACAGGAAAGCGCAGCCAGCTTCAAAAATTCGCGCCTACTTTTTTTCTTCATCATATGTGTGTTTTTCATAATGTAGATGAAATTATGTTTCATATTCAAACTTGTTAAGATTTTATCTTCCCAACCGCCCCGAAAAATACTTAGAACCAGCATTGTGTATTGTTAAAACCCGTGGGGCTCGAGGGAGCTGGAGCGCCACGCCACAAGATGGAAACGTACCTGCGCCAGCGCCACAGAATAAAACCCGCCGGGACATACCAGAATATAAACACTTCGGCTTAGAACAAACGTTGTGAGCTTTAAAAGGCGTGAGGCTCGAGGCGATATTCGTGTTTGCGAGCGGTGGGATAGTACTTTAGTACAGACCACCCGAACAAACCGAATTGCGCCCG